>NZ_JBNFOL010000004.1:0-197116 GCF_057364765.1 Brevibacterium sp. LAARM3_SD1
CCCAGCAACCTCGCGCGAGGTTGCTGGGCCGCCGTCAGGTAGTAACAAGGGTTGTCTGTGGGTTGGTGGAGCTCGGGTACTCCGCTGGGAACGACGGACGCCCCTGGGATGTCCCAGGGGCGCCCGTCTTGAGAGGCGCGAACTCCGTCGGCGCTGCCTCAGCGGGCCGAATCGGTCCGCCTCAGGCTCAGTTGCCCGAGTCACCGCCTTCGTCTGCCGGCGCCGAGGCGGGAGCGGAGGACTCGCCGCCCGCTCCATCCTCGGCGAGCGAGGGATCGGCCGCAACGGCATCCTCAAGCGCCTTCTTCAGACGGTCCTGCGCCTTGCCGTACTCGGCGAAGTCGCCGTCCTTCAGAGCGGCATCGGAGTCCTCCATGGCCTTCTTCGCCTCCTGCAGAGCGTCGTTGAGGGCCTTGTCCGGCGAGCCGGACGGGGAGTCCGCGTTCTCTCCGCCGGAAGTGGATCCCGATTCGCCGTCTCCGCTGTCCTCGGTGCCGGCGTCACCTGCGCTGGCTCCGGAGTCGCCGCCGAACACCTGGTCGAGCGCTTCGTCGAGGGTCGGGGCGAACCCGATGTCCTCGCCGAAGGCCACGAGCACGTGCTGCAGCAGCGGGTAGGAGGTCTCTCCGGCGGACCGGACGTAGACCGGCTGGACGTAGAGCAGGCCGCCGCCGATCGGCAGAGTCAGCAGGTTGCCGTTCTCGACTTCGGACTCACCCTGACGCAGCAGGTTCAGGCTGCGCTGCACATCGGGTGCGGTGTTGAAGTTGTTCTGTGCCTGACCAGGTCCGGGCACAGTGGTATTGCGCGGCAGCTGCAGCAGTCTCAGCTTGCCGTAGCCTTCGGCAGTCTCGCCCTTCTTGTTCCCGGCATCGGCATCAGCCGAGAGGAAGCCGGTGAGGTTGTTGCGCGACTGTCCCTCGGACGATCGAGCAGGAATGTACGAGCTCGTCAGCGAGAACGACGGCGACTGCTGACCCGGCATCTGCAGGGTCATGTAGAACGGCGGCTGCGTCAGTCCGCTGCTCGCCTTCGTCGTCGGATCCGTCGGCAGGGTCCAGAAGTCCTGACCGGAGTAGAACTCACTGGCGGAGGTGACATGGTACTTCGTGAGCAGGTCACGCTGAACCTTGAACAGGTCCTCCGGGTAGCGGACGTGGCTCATCAGATCACCGGACATCTCCGAGGAGGACTTGATGAGTCCGGGGAACACCTTCATCCAGGTCTTGAGAACCGGATCGTCCTTGTCCCACTGGTACATGTCGACTGAACCGTCATAGGCGTCGACGGTGATCTTCACCGAGTTCCTGATGTAATTGACCTCATCATCCGGCAGAGTCGCCACCGAATCCGGAGCCGACGCCGTGGTCGAATCCTCGGTCGCCTGCTGGAGCGGCTGCGGTGTCGAGTACGGGTAGTCCTCGGCAGTCGTGTATCCGTCGAGGATCCACTTGATCTTCCCGTCCACAACGGCCGGGTACGGATCGCCGTCGACCTTGAGGAAGGGAGCGAGCTTCTCCACACGCTCACGTGGGTGACGGTCGTAGAGGATCTGGGATTCCTCATTGAGGGCGTCCGAGAGAAGGATCTGCTCGTCCTGGAACTTCAGAGCGTAGGCGAGACGGTTGAATACATTGCCCACCGACGGTCCGCCGTCACCGGAGAAGGTGTTGTTCACCTGACCGGAGCCGCTCTTCTCATCGGAGGGATAGTCGAGCTCACGCGGAGTCGCACCCTTCGGAGCACCGACGATCGAGTAGTCCGGAGAGGACTCGCCGAAGTACACGCGCGGCTCGTATTCGGGGAACTCACCCTTCGGGGGAATATCCGACTCCATGAACAGTGGTTCGCCGTCCGGGTTGCGCTGGTTTCCGTTGGCCGCGACCACACCGAATCCGTGGGTGTAGACGATCGCCCGGTTGAACCAGCTCTGATTGTTCACCGAGCTCGGGGCGAGTTCGCGCACGGAGATCACGGTGTCTCGCATCTCTCCGTCGATGTCGTAGCGGTCGACATCGAGCTTCTGCGGGAACGAGTAGTACGGGCGCACCTGCTGCAGCTGGCGGAAGGTGTCCGAGACGAGGTTCGGATCCAGCAGACGGATCGAGGCCGCGGTCTCGGCGTCCTTGCGCAGGTCGCCCTTCTTGCCGCTGGTGCTCGGCGAGTACGGAGTCACCTCGATGTCATCGAAGTCGAACGCTTCACGCGTGGCATCGATGTTGTGCTGGATGTACTCCGATTCCTTGCTCTGCTGAGACGGGTTGACCTGGAACTGCTGAAGCAGCGCCGGGTAGGCGATGATCGAGACGCCGCCGAGCACGATGAGCGTGAGCGTAGCGATGATCGAGATCCGCCAGTTGCCCTTCCACGCCGTGTAGACGAACAGCAGCGCCACCAGGACCGCCGCGATGGCGACGATCGCCATCGCAGGCAGGGCGGCACGATCGTCGACATAGGTGACGCCCGGGACGATTCCGCCGGCAGCGGTCATCCGATCGTAGCGGGAGAGCCACAGCCGACCGGCCTGAACCATGACGAGCACCGCCACGGTGATGCCCAGCTGCCACTGAGCGGCCTTCGTCAGAATGATGCCCTTCTGCTCCCCCGGACGGATGCCGCCGAAGAGGTAGTGGGCGACGAGTGCTGCGATGAGGGCCATGAGCAGAGCCATGCCCAGCTGGTTGCCGATGAGGCGCAGACCGGGCAGGACGAAGACGAAGAACGACTTGTCGAGACCGAACTGAGGATCCTTCGAGCCGAAGGACGTCGAGTTGATCCACTCGAGGATCGTGTTCCAATGCGCCGAGGCGGTGATGCCGGCGAGGACACCCATGACTGCCGGAATCGCGATCGTCGCGACCCGACGCAGAGGCTCGATGGCCTCACGATAGCGATCGAGGTTCTCCTGTCGCGGAGTCGTCGGCGCGTAGACGGGGCGATGGCGGTAGGCCAGGTGCAGACTCAGCCAGACCGGGACGGCCATGACGATGAATCCGGCGAGGAACGTCAGTCCGCGGGTGAGCCACATGGTGCGGAAGATGTTTGCCGCGTCGATCTGGCGGAACCACAGCACCTCGGTATACACCTGGGTGAAGGCGATGAAGGCGATCAGCAGGATCGCCACAGACACGAGGGTGAGCAGCAGCGGCGAACGTCTTGGCCGATTCGCCGGCATGCGTGCGGAGGTGGGTGAGGACGAGGTGCTCACTACTGCCCTTTCTCATTGTTGTCGGCACCATCGGCAGGACACTTCGGCAGGTCCGAGGTGTTGCCGGCGGCGTACTGCTCCACGGTGGTCTGCGCGTCATCGAGAGTATCGATGCGCGCCACCGTGATCTTGGATTGGTCTGCGGCGGCCATGACCTCCGCACAGTTGTCGGCGGGAGAGAGGAACAGCGTCGCTCCCTTCTCGGTGGCGGCAGCCACCTTCTGGCGGGCACCGCCGATGGGGCCGACGGTTCCGCCGGGGGTGATCTCCCCCGTGCCGGCGACATGCTTGCCGCCGGTCATCGCACCGGGCGTGAGCTCATCGATGATGGCCAGAGCGAACATCGTCCCTGCCGAGGGGCCGCCGACGCCGTCGACGTTGAACTTCACGTCAACGGGGAATTCGAAGTCCTGCTTCATCGTGATGCCGATCGCCTTGCGGTCATCGACCGTCGCGGGAGTCAGCGTAAGGGTCTTCTTCTTTCCTTCGCGCTCGATTCCGAGTTCGACGGAGTCCGATTCCAGCACGGTCCTGCTCATGATCTGTGCGGCCTCGGGATCGGAATCCAACTTCTCTCCGTTGACCGACATGAGCCGGTCGCCCTTGCGCAGCTTGCCCTGCGCGGGAGCATCGGCGACGACGTCGTCGACCGACAGATGCACGGAATAGGATTTGTCCATCTGGCCCATGGCGGCCGCGATGGCGACGTCCTGACTCGAGGACATCTCGACCGCGTTCGATTCGGTCACGTCCTCACGAGTGGTTTCCAAAGGGTAGTACGCCTCCGTGGGGACCACGGTCTGCTCGCCGTTGATGAGCGCGCCGAGCGCCTGCGAGGCATAGATGTCGCGGCCGGGCCCGCCGCTGACGGCGACGGTGAGCATGTCGATGCGACCTGCAGTCGGATAGGTCTTGGCTCCGGAGACGCTGATCATCGGGTCGCCCTGGTAGTCGCCGAGGGTGTTGAAAACCGGTCCCGGCAGCTGAAGCATGTACGGAACCGGCAGAAGCACGGCCAAAGCGATGAAGACGTAGGTGAGGACGCCCGAAGTCGTTGCCAGACGTGGAGTCCGACGTCGTTTGGTGCCGCGTGTCGATGCCGGTGACGCCGGCACGGCCCGAGGGGCGTTCTCTGTCATGTAGTCCTTTCGCTGCACCGCCCCACCAGTCTAGTTGAAACCTCAGTGTCCTTTTCACAGACTCCTTTCGCCCGGTGCGAACATCCTGCGAAACCTCCCGGAATTGGGAAGCTTCGCACATTCGGAACCGTTAACGTTGAGTCAAACCGATTCTTGGGGGCTGTAGAACAATGACCGATGACAACAACAACGAGCAGAATCCGTTCGAGCAGATCTTCGGAATGCTCTTCGGCGCCAATGGTCCCGGATCCGTCAGGGAGACGACAAGAACAGTTCGGGCATGCCGCAGGGCTTCCCGATCGATCCGGCGATGATGTCCACGATCATGAGCCAGATGCAGGGGCTCTTCGGCCAGGGTGCCGACCCGCAGGCGCAGGCCGTGTCGATCGCGCAGAAGGCCGTGCCCACTCCCGACCCCGCAGTGTCCGAGGACTCCGAACGAGCCACGACCGATGCGTTTCGTCTGGCCGAACTCTGGCTGGCAGAGGCCACCGACTTCTCCGTCGCCAACCGCTCCGCTCGTCCCCTGCGCCGCGCCGATTGGGTCAAGGAGACGATGCCCGGCTGGCAGAAGTTCGTACTGCCCATCAAGGAGAACATGTCCTCGGCACTGACCGATACGTTGGAGTCCCAGGTCCCGGCCGAGATGAAGGGCATCCTCGCGGGTGCTTCGTCCATGTTCGGTTCGATGAGCGATTCGATGTTCGCCATGCAGATCGGACAGGCCGTCGGTGCGCTGTCCGAAAGCGTCCTCACCGGCACCGAGGTGGGACTGCCCCTGCTCCCCTACGACACCGCCGTGGTCATCGAGCAGAACGTCGAAACGTTCGCTTCGGAGATCGATGTCGACGTCTCCGAGGTCCGCATCTACCTCGCGGCTCAGGAGCTCGCCCACCTGGCGCTGTTCGAGCGCGCGCCGTGGCTGAGTGCCCAGGTGGAGACGGCCCTGACTCGCTATGCGCAGGGACTGAAGGTCGACACCTCGCAGATCGAGGACATGGCATCGAACATCGATCCCTCGAACATCTCCGACCTCAGCGACAATATCCGCCAGGGACTGTTCAACCCGCCGACGACAGAGGACCAGAAGAAGGCGCTGACGTCCCTGGAGAACCTCCTCGCCGTCATCGCCGGCTGGGTCGACGTCGTCGTCTACGAGGCCTGCAAGCATCTGCCCGGCCGCGATCAGGTCCGCGAGGCTCTGCGCCGTCGCCGGGCAACCGCGGGACCGGCGGAGAAGACCTTCTCCACTCTCGTCGGTCTCCAGTTCAATCCCCGTCGCCTTCGCGATGCGGCTGCGCTGTTCGCCTACCTCGAGACGCAGGGCGGGGCCGAAGCCCGCGATCGTGTGTTCTCTCACCCGGATCTGCTGCCGACCACACAGGACCTCGATGACCCACTGGGATACTCCGAGCGTCGTCATGCCGAGTGGACCAATGAGTCGAGCATCGATGAGGCGCTGTCACGCATCCTCGCCGAGGGCCTCGACGGGGCCGGCGGCAGCGACGCCGAATCGACCGACAGTTCAGAGGATTCGGGATCTGATGACTCCGGATCGACTGACGAAGACAGCTCCGACGATCCCGACGATCGCTGAATGATCGATCTCGACACCGTCCGACGGGAAGTGGAGCGCGGACCGCAGAATACATTCTCCGCGTCGTTCGCAGAGCTCTTCGACCGGCAGGGTGCCGATTCCCTGCGCCGCTCCGGCGGCGAGCACCACGTCACCGCCAGCTGCCTGGTCATCGACCCGGCTGCCGAGGCGGTTCTGCTCAACCACCACCGGAAGGCTGGTCTGTGGGGTCAGTTCGGCGGCCACCTCGAACCTGTCGACACCTCACTCCGTGATGCCGCGCGACGAGAGGCTGAAGAGGAAAGCGGTCTGCGGCCGCTTGCCCGCATCACAGCGGCCCCGATCGATCTGCATGTGCACGACCTGTCGGCCGCGTTCGGGACCTGCACCCGTCATTTCGACGTCGTCTTCGCCGCGCAGGCATCGACTGATGATTCGCCACATGTGTCGGATGAGTCCTTCGACGTCGCGTGGTTCCGGCTCGATCGGCTGCCCGATGGCCTCATGCCCGATCTGCCGGACCGGTTGCCCGGCCTCTTCCGCTCAGCCGCGGCAGCGCTCAGCTCCCGCGACTGAATCGCTCTCCGTCGCTGAAGCCTTCGAGATAGAGCTTCGCGTCCGACTGCTGCGGATGACGATCGGCCAAGGCATGGAATTCCTTCGAATGCGGGCCGATCTGAAGGTGGACGAGCTCATGGACCACCACGGTCTCCAACACCCAGCGGGGCACTGACTGCAGGCGGTGGGAGATGCGGATATCACCCGTCGATGTCGTCGTCGATGCCCACCTGCTGACATTCTGATTCGTCACCCAGCGGATCGACGCCGGCCGCAGCTTCCCACTGAAGTACCGTCGGCTCATCTCGTCGGCCAGTTCGACGAGATCGGCGTCCGAGGAATGGTCACGGGCGGAGAGACGATTGAACAGGTCCGTCAGCGATCGGATGTTGTGTTCCACGCTGTAGCGCACGGGAGTGCGCAGCACGTAGGTCTCGATCTCCTTCGAGACCGCGACGGTCTTCTTCCGCCGCGCCGATCGGCGCACTTCGATCTCGCCCCGGGCGATCGCCCTCAGCACTTCTTCTTCACTCCACCGCTGTGCTCTGCTCACCGGACCATCATAGGAAACGGCACTGACGCGGTGACAGCGTCAATGGAATGGCTCTCAACACGAACGCACTCCGGGATCCCGAGTTTGTGAGTTTCCTGAGTCTGTCGAAAAATCAGGGGCGATTCCCTCGTCCACAGCCGCCTCGGCGATACCGCTCCCCGCAGAACGGGAGCGGAGCCGTCCGGGAGCCGATTTATCAACAGCCGGATAGACACTCAAGGCACCTTTCCTCCACAGACTCCACGGCGATTCCCACAGGTTATCCACACGCTGTTGACGTGTCTGTGCATGACGGTGCATTGACGCGGAGGCTTTTGCGGAATAAGTTCTATGCTTGACCCCGGAAAACCCGAGGATGCGTGCGGAAGGGGAAGCCGCACGAGTCTTCGCGAGCGCCTGGGGCACTATGCGGCTGAGGGCATGTCGGGACACGTTTCCCGGCCTGTCCTCAGCCGTTTTTCCACAGGGTTATCCACAGCCGATCCCCTGCCGTGGCTATTCCGGCTCTCGTTCACTACCGTGGAAGTCTCCACAATGCCGAGGCGAAGGGGCCGAGATGTTCAGAATCTTTCCGAGCGTTCCGATCACATGGCGTTCGTCCTCGTGCATCCAGTTCGGTGCCGATGATCCTGTGCTCATCGATGGTCTGCTGCCCGGCGATGCCAGTCTCATCGAGGATCTCCGCCTCGGCATCGGCTCGGCTCAGTTCTATGCGCGCGCTCAGGAGCTCGGGGTCGACCTCAGCAGGGCAAGTTCCCTCATCACCCTCCTCGGCGAGGCGAGTGTGCTCGTCCCCGACGATGCAGACAGCGGCACTGTGCCGAAAGGGTCACCGGTCTTCGCCGCCGCGCGTACATTCAATCTGTCGCCGGATCGCGTCTCACAAGTCCTCGGATCGCGGCCGGTCCTGGTCACCGGCCCGCTGCGTGCCCATCTCGGCGGACAGCTGGCCGCCCTCGGATTCGCCGTCGCCGCGGATCACCGTGTCGAAGAGCTCGACCTCATGGCGGCACCAGTGGTGATCACGAGTTCACATCTGGTTCCGGATCTGAATTCCGCGATGTGGCTCAGCGATCGCGAAGTCGACCACTGCCAAGTCGTCCTCGGTGAGCAGGCGGTGGAGATCACGGGGCTCATCCGTCCCGGGTCGACGCCGTGCTCTGTCTGCGCATGCCTGCATAGAAAGGACAGTGATGCCGGGTGGCTCGATCAGCATCCGCGTCTGCGTGCTCTACCCGAACGTGAGAGCCTGAGCGACCCCGCAGCGCGGATCCTCGGTTCAGCACATGTCGTCCAGATGCTGCGCCAGGCCCTGCTGCGACCCGAGGTGGAACCCGTCCGTCGAGTGGTCACCTTGGATGCGGGAGAGATCACGGACACCGGACTGGTTTTCCACGACCGGTGCCGATGTCGCACACCGGTCCCCGACTTCGGGTCAGTCGCCGAGCAGACCCAGTAGGTTCGCTCCGTAGAGTTCGAGTTTGGTCGCACCGATCCCGGGGACCCGAGCGAGTTCGTCGAGGCTGCGCGGCCGAACCTCTGCGATGACCGACAGCGAGGTGTCCGTGAGCACGAGGTAGGGCGGCAGCCCCTGCTCCATTCCGATCCGAACCCTCCACCGGCGCAGACGGTCCAACAGCTCGAGGTCGATGTCGGCAGGGCAGTTAGAGCATCGTCCGACGGCACGATCGACCTGTGAGACCAATGCCCGCCCGCAGCTGCTGCAGCGGTTGAGAGTCGCAGAGCTCGACGGTGCGCGACCGTCCCCCATCGTCGGCCCGGACTGCCCGAGTTCGGTGAGGAAGCGCGAGGATCTCCGCGGCTTCTGCTTCGAATCGAACCTGGCCAGCGACCAGCTCATCCGCAGGTCTGTGCCGGCACGAGTCAGTGCCACATAGAACAGACGCCGCTCCTCGGCGATAGCTCTCGGTGTCTGGGCGTAGCTGATGGGCAGCAATCCTTCGCTGAGGCCCACCAGGTGCACGCTGTCCCATTCCAAGCCCTTCGCGGCGTGGAAGGACGCCAGAGTGACGCCTTCGATGTCCGGGGCGAACTGATGCTCGGCACGATCCGACAGATCGTCTAGGAAGACCTCCATCGGCACGGGCAGCTCCTGACCGTGCTGATGTTCTTCGGCGAGGTCGACGAGAGCTTTGAGCGATTCCCAGCGCTGCCTGCCGGCTCCGGCCGCAGGCGGCTCACGAGTGAAGCCGAGTGAACCGAGGACCTCCATCACAGCTTCTGGCAGACGCTGACCGCTCGAGGTCGCTCGTGCGGCTTTGAGCATGAGCACGGCTTCTTTGACTTCTTTCCGAGCGAAGAAGCGCTCTCCGCCACGCAGCACGTAGGGGATTCCGGCTGCGGCCAGCGCTTGCTCGTAGGACGGGCTCTGCCCGTTGGTGCGGAAGAGGACCGCGATGTTGCGAGGACGCCGTCCTGCCTGGATCTCGGCGGAGATTGCTTGGACCACTCCGGTGGCCTCGGCCTCGTCGGTCGGATACTCCACCATACGCGGCTGACGGCCTATGGGGTTGTCGGTCCGCAGAGTCAGCGCGGTCCGCGAGGTGTGCCGCAGCAGATTGTTCGCCGTGGACACGATGGCCTGGGACGACCGGTAGTTGCGCACCAATCGGATCGTTCTGGCCTCGGGCATCGAGGTGCTCAGCGATCCGAGCAGACTCGCGTCGGCTCCGGCGAAGGTATAGATCGTCTGGGCGGGATCACCGACGACACAGAGATTGTCACGGGGGCCCAGCCACCGGGAGAGCACATCGTATTGAAGCGGCGAGACGTCTTGGAATTCGTCGACGACGAAGTGTCTGTACTGTTCGCGGATCTCGGCCGCGATGGCAGGATACTCGGCCAGAACACCCGACAGCACGAGGAGCACATCGTCGAAGTCGAGCAGCCGTCCTCGCGTCTTCGCCTCCCCGTAGGCTTCGAAGATCCGAACCATGTCCTCGACACTCAGCTGGCCGGGGAGGTCCCGGGCCGCCGCCTTCGTCGCATAGTCTTCGACACCGAGCAGGGAAGACGCCGCGAACTCGATCTCCGACGCGACGTCTCTGGTCAGCTCCCGGCTGGTCTCCAGCCCGAGACTCTGCATGACCGAGCCGATGATGCCCGCCTTGTTCTCGATGATCCGCGGAAAATCTCCCTCGGCGAATCGGTCCCAGAAGAACCGCAGCTGACGCAGCGCCGCGGAGTGGAACGTGCGCGCCTGAACCGCAGGAACTCCGAGACCGCGCAATCGTGAACGCATCTCCCCCGCTGCTTTCGCTGTGAAGGTCAGAGCGAGGACATGGTTTGCCGGGAACACCTCGGAGGCGATTCCATAGGCGATCCGGTGCGTCATGGCGCGGGTCTTGCCTGTGCCCGCACCGGCGAGGACGATCACCGGAGAGTCGAAGTGGGTGGCGACAGCACGCTGTTCATCGTCCAGGGCCTCGAGCAGGGCCGTGGCCGAAGCGTTCATGCGTTGTCCAACCAGCTGTGCAGGAGCTGACCGGCGATGGAGATCGTCGACGGGGCGCGCACCTCACTACTGGCAATGGCGTCCTTCAGCTCCTCCCGGGTGAACCAGCGCAGGGAGGCGATCTCCGCTTCGTCAGCGGCGAAGTCGCGGCTGGGAGCGACTGCCGAGAAGCCGAGCATGAGCGAACAGGGAAACGGCCACGGCTGGGAGCCCAGATACCGCGGTTCGGTGACTTCGAGGTGAGCTTCTTCCCAGATCTCGCGAATCACGGCGTGTTCGAGCGTCTCCCCCGGTTCGACGAATCCGGCCAAGAGCGAATACCGATCGGACTCCCACGCGGCGTTGTTGCCCAACAGGACACGCTCGACACCGTCCTCTTCGGTGTTGACGATGACGACGATGACGGCAGGATCGGTGCGGGGAAAGTGTTCGCTTCCGGTCTCCGGGTCGCGGCGGACCCATCCGCCCAGGACGGGAGTGGTCGGGGTGCCGGTGCGCGGTGAGAATCGGTGAGCGCGATGCCAGTTTCCCAAGCCGACGATCTCACAGGCCAGGGAGACCTGCACATCGTCGAGAGCCTCGGCGAGATGACGCAGGGGCAGCCAGACAGGTTCGGAACTGTCGATGCCCTCGCCCGGCGCGGTGAGCTGGTCGGAGGCGTCCCGGGCGCGTGAAGCGTCCAGTCGAGCATCGATGTGGCTGCGACCGTCGTCGTCCAGGGACACTCCGATATAACGGGTGCCCTGCGGATCACGACCGAGGTAGACCTCCGTCTGTCTTTCCGGAACCTGTTCGCGGTCTGTCAGGAACAGTCCGCCGCCGGCGACGAGCAGCGTCCCGCGATGTTCGAAGACGGCTCGGGCCCCTGAGGCCCAGATCTCGCTGAGGTCTCCGTCGTGGCCCCGAGTCAGATGGTCCCGATCGATTCCGTGTCGGGCGAGACTGATCGGCTGCACTGGAGGCAATGGCTTCATGCCCTCCACGATATCTCAGCGTCCTGACACAACGACCCTGACCGTGCCTGCCCGAGCGGAACCGAAAGTCGCCTCAGCAGACACGCTCGACGGCGAGTCCCGTGTCTCAGCCGAACCCAGACGGTAGATTGGGGAAGGTGGATACCAAGGCGCTCAAGTTGACTGCGATCGCGGCGACGATGCTCGACGGCTTCGTCCCGACCTCATGGACTCCCCTGCCGCCGTTGGACGCCGGAGTCAGAGTCCTGCTCGACGATGACGATCAGCAGCTCGTCGCAACGGCTCAGACCCAACTCGATCGGACCGCGGACATCGGCTCGTCTGCTGAGGCCGGACGCATCTACGAGTCCATGTATCCGCATGCGGACTTCGTCTGGCCGCGCCTGCGGGCCATCACCGAGGTGGACGCCGACTACTTCGACACCACGTCTCCGACGACGGTGACGCTGGCCGATCCGCTGCCGGGTGCACCCCTGGGAGATGTGCCCATCGCCGACACCTCGCGGGCGAGTTCCTTGGCGCAGGCTCTGGCGACTCTGCATTCGGCAGCGCCCGAGCCCGTCTCCGATGCGGGCTTCCCGGTGGAGGATCCTTCGCGATCGCAGTTCCTCATCCTCGAACGTCTCGATCAGGCGGCGAGCACCGGTCGAGTGCCGTCGTCTCTGCTGCAGCACTGGGAAGAGGAATTCGAGAAGGTCGCGCTCTGGCACTTCCTCGCCACACCCATCCACGGCTCTCTCGATGAGACGAGCGTCTATACCGATCAGGAGCGAGTGCTCGCACTCGCGGAGATCGGACGTCTGCGCGTCGCCGATCCGGCCATCGATCTGGCAGCGGCTTCTGCGCTGATCGATCCTGCCGCCCTGCCGACCTTCTACGAGGAATACCGCAACTCCCGGCCCCGCGCGGATGAGCACGTCATCGCCCGTGCCGAGCTGTTGGCCGAATTCGCAGTGCTCGACTGGCTGCTCGAAGCCGTCGACTCCGGGGATGAGACGGCGATCGAGGATGCCGCCGAGCTCCTCCGTTCATTCAATGAGGTCCTCTTCGGCAGCACAGCCGATGACACTGCACCCGCTCAGGGGCCGACCGCGGATTCCGCTGCCGGTTCTGCCGGTGATGCGGTCTCTGGCAAAGCCGCCTCTCGTGATGCGCAGAGCTCTCGCGGTGCACAGCCAGCGACGGCAGCGGCAGGAACCGACTCCCCCGACGTCGAAGCCGCGATCACAGAGACCGCAGCCGCCGATGTGTTCATTCCCGGAGCTCAACCAGCGGCAACAGGCTCAGATGACGATTCAGAGTTCGACTCCGAGCCGGGATCGCAGGTGCGGACCGAACCGACTCGGGACTCCGACGAAGGTGATAACGGGGAAGAGACCGGCCGGATCCGCTGATCTCAGCCGGAATCCGCTGTACTCGGCCGAAGTCCCGGCTCCACTGAACTCAGCCGAGATCGTTGGCTTCCAGCCATGCGACGACGTCGGCCTCGTCAGGAAGATCCGTGAACTGCACGATCTCATCGCTGCCGACGAAGTAGAACGTCCCGGTCACCTCGGTGATCTCCGGATGCACGCGCAGAATCGCGAACCGGTAGAGCGCCAGCTGCCATTTCATCACTTCGAGCACTGCGGCATCGGGCTTCTTCGACGTCTTCCAATCCACGACTTCGGCATGATCCCCGGTGATGAAGACGGCATCGATCTTCCCCGGCACCCGGAATCTGCCGAGGACGAGTTCGAAGGACATCTCCACATGGTCGGCTCGACGCGTCGCGAACTCGGAGGCTGAGAACGTCGCCTGCAGACGTTCGATCGTCTCGGCGTCGATCGGTCGCACCGATTCGTCTTCGCCGATGTCGATGCTCGACTGACCGAAATGCTGTTCCACCCAGGAATGGAAGGTCGTTCCGATCTCGGCCGCTCGGCTCGGCGGAGTCGGGATCGGGCGGAGGGTCTGCGTACGGAATCCCTGAGGGTCCCGTCGCCAGGCGACCAGGGCCGTCGCCGACAGGCGATCGGGCATCGCCGCCGCGGACATGGATTCTGGGCGGGCGCCGATGCGCAGGGCCTGAGAGGCGAAGCGTCCGATCACTCCCGGCTCTTCAGCCAGAGACTCCAAGCTGACGTCCGGGCTCGCGTCGACCCAGCCTGCCGCTCGCTGTGCGGCGGCGACCTGCCTCGTGCGGGGCACCGGCCATGGGGTGGTCTCGATCCGGTCCGCCGCCGATTCGTCGGCCGGTTCGGGAATTTCCACCTCCAGCCCCAGGGCCTCGATCGCTTCGGTGAGGAAGGGCGAGGGATCGTCGGGGACGGCGCGTGAGCCCATCAGTTCCGCTCCCAGCCACAGATGCCTCTTGGCGCGGGTGAATGCCACATAGGCCAGGCGGCGCTCCTCCCCCTCGTGCGCGTCGGCGATCCGTGGGCGGATGAAGTCTCCGATCCACTCGTCCAGGGCCTTCTTCGTATCGAATTCGGCTTCCCGCAGGTCGAAGTCGACGAGATGAGCGCGGTCACCGCGCAGCGGGTACGGCAGGGCGGTGCGGTCCATCCACCCTTCCTTGTCCCGCGGTTCGGTCGGAAAGTCCTTGACCACCAGGGAGGGAACGGCGACGGCGTCGAACTCCAGGCCCTTCGAGGCGTGGACGGTCATGATGTTGATCGCGTCCGCTGCCGTCGTCGGTTCAGCGACGCTGAGGGCATCGTGGGCTTCCATGAGGCTGAGCCAGGACAGGAAGCCGGTGATCGAGGGTTTGTCATCGGTGGCCGAATACTGGCTGGCCGCGGACAGGAACGCGTCGACGGACGCTCGGTGCAGATTGCGCAGGGAGTCGCTGAGACCCCAGATATCCGAATCGATTCCGGTCTCTGACATGGCGGTGCGGATGATCGAGGCGACGGTGCCCGTACCCGACCGGGTGGCTCGCAGCGCGCGTGCCAGCCGCACCAGACGATGCAGCGCCTCCGAGCTCAGACCGGATTGCTCGTAATCGGCGACAAGTCCTTTGTCGGCACCTGTTCGCGCTCCCTGGTCGAGAGCACGTTGGACCTCGATGAGTTCATCGATGCCCTCGACGATCGTCGCCTGGTCGATGGCTTCGGCGATGACATCCTCGGTGGCCGGTTCAGCCCTGTCTGCGGCTCGCCTCTCCGTCTGACGACGGGTGAAGGCCTGCAGTCCCGCAATGTCGCCCGCGCCGAGGCCGAGCATCCGTCCGCTGATGAGCCTCATAATCTCGTCACCGGCCATCGGATCGACCGCAGCGGTGAGCACCGCACGCAGATCGGCGACGAAGGGGTCGGTCAGCAGCCCGGAGGAGCCATGGACATGAACGGCGAACCCGGCGGCCTCCAAGGCCGCCGCAACCGGTGCGAAGTGGGCGCGTTTGCGACACAGCACGGCTTTCGACGAACCTGCGGGGACGGTGCGGAACCATTCCGTGAGTGCACGCAGGCCGTTGGTGAGGAAATCAGGGTCGTGGGCACCGGAGCTGATCTCGACGCTGACTTCTCCGTCTCCGGCTCCATCGCGGGCCGACAGCGGGGACTCATTGCTGTCGGCGAGTCCGGCGGCGATGCGGTTGGCGGCCTGCAGGATCGTCCGGTCGTTGCGCCAGCTCGTGCTCAGAGACAGGGATTCGACATCGCGGAAATCCGAGGAGAACCGGACCATGTTGTCCGCACTGGCACCGCGCCAGCCGTAGATGGCCTGGCGGGGATCGCCGACCGCGGTGACCGCAGTGGAATGGAAGAGATCGCGCAGGAGCTTCAGCTGAGCCACCGAAGTGTCTTGGAACTCGTCGAGGAGGACGATCTTCCACCGGGCCCTTTCGGCCTCGGCTGCGGCCGGCACCTCGTCGAGGATGCGCTGAGCGAATCGCACTTGGTCGGAGAAATCCATGGCCAGGTTGCGGCGTTTCGCACGCATATAGGCATCGGCTAGCCGAGCCGTTCGGATCTTGGCTTCGAGCTTCGCCCGTCGCCCGTTGGGGTCGACGGGTTTTCCTTTGCTGGACACCAGCGCGGCCAGGCACTGCTCGAGATAGTTCGTGACTTCGTCGACATCTCGACCGTGATCATTCATCTGCCCGGCCAAGGCGATGATGTCGGCGATCATCGTCTCGCGTGAGAAGTCTCCGGGGATCTCGTCGGGTGGTGTGGAATCGATGAGATTCCCTGCGATGGTGTGCGCTGCAGCGTCATCCAGGAGGACCGTTTCGGGTTCGATGCCGATGCTCACCCCGTGTTCGCTGACGATCGATGCGGCGTAGGAGTTGTATGTGGACACGGTCGGGTTGTCGAGACCGGGCAGGGACAGGTCCTGGCCGCGCCCGAGGTTGTGCCGCAGGCGGGACAGCAGCAGGCGAATGCGTCCGCCGAGTTCACCGACGGCTTTGCGAGTGAAGGTCAGCCCGAGGATCTCTTCCGGAGAGACGTACTCATTCGCGACCAGCCACACCACGCGCTGCGAGATGACGGTGGTCTTTCCGGAACCGGCCCCGGCAGTGACTTTCATCGACTGTGCGGGGTCCGCTTCGATGATCACCTTCTGCTCGGGGCTGGGTGGGAAAGCCTGGGCAGGCTCGGCAGCCGTGAGCTCGGCAAGGCGCTCGGCGGTGAAGCGCATCAGGTCTCCTCCAACATCTTCGGACCGATCGCCGGGCACGATGATCGGACGGGGCACGACAGGCACTTCTGCGGGTCCACCCGGGCTGGGAAGCTCGCGGCACGCATCCTGCCGGACACGTCGTCGATGAGCTCTCGCGCCCAGTCGGGGTTCTCATCGACGTCCAGCGCCGACTGCTCCCGAACCGTTCGGGCAGACTTGCGCAGGAAGACGAGTTCGGCGCCGAAGGCATGCGCGTCGATCTCCCGGTCCTCACCGACCCTGATGGTGCCGGAATTGATCGCCTCCTGATACACACCAGCTGGGCGTGCCGGTCCATCTCCTTGCCGGCGACGACATTCCTGCCGGTCTTGAAGTCGACGATGCGCAGTCCGCCCTCGACTTCCTCGACTCGATCGAGTCGTCCGGTGACCTTCCACTCACGTCCGTCTGCGTCCACACCGACCGCATAGACCTGCGCTTCGACTCCGACGAGGCGGCCCGGCGTCTTCTTGATGTAATCGCCGAGGCGCTCGGCCATACTCATCGCCACGTCGAATTCCCGTTCGCGTTCCCATTCCGCATCGAATTCCAGAGACGCGAACTCCGTTTCCACAAAGCTTCGGATCGCTGAGGTGGGTCCTTCCGGATAGTTCTCGGCGGCGGCGTGGATGATGGTTCCGAGATTCTGGGCCGTCGACATCGGGCGGTCACCGCCGTTGCGGGTGAGGAACCACCGCAGGGAGCAGTCGGTGAATGCTTCGACCTGGGAGGGCGAGACGCGGACCGTATCCGAGTCTGTGTAGAGCGGCTCATTCGTGGTGACGTCCTCTGCTTCGCGCCACTGCGTCGGTGATTCCACCGCCAGAGAGGCGTTCGAGAGTGCCCGCATCAGTGCCGCCCACGACTGTGTGTCCGGGTCCGGCATCCCAGAGCCGTCCGGCGTCTCAGAGCTCTCCGGGCTCTCGTCCGGGTTGGTCTCCGAAGCCGCCGTCGCAGCACTCGTGCCTTCGTCATATTCGGCTGCCGCGGTCTGCAACAGGTGGGCACGAGCGTGCGCAGCCATCTCCGGCAGCGTCAGCGGAGGCAGCTCATCCTCATGAGTGATCGCATAGCCGTCGCCTGCCTCGGAGCCCGTAGCCGAGCCGGCGGCGAGCACATCGAAGAATGGGGACGGTTCGGTCTCCGCATCGGTGACTGCCGTGACGATCACGAGTTCCTGGGCCCGGCTGAGTGCGGTGTAGAACAGCTCGCCTTCCTCGCGCAGGTTCGTCCTTTTCGCATGGGCGTGGTAGCCGGGGTCGCCCGTGACCGTCTCACCGGTGGCAAGCACCGCTGTGAGGTCGGTGAGGCCGAGGATTCCGCCGCGCAGCTTCGGGTTCGGCCACACGCCTTCGTTGACTTCGGCGATGATCACCAGAGGCACACGCACATGGGCGAGAGAGGACGGCGTGCCCACCAGGACGTGATCGGCGAATCCGGCGGTATCGGCCAGGGAGTCCTGGGCGATGTCCTGTTCGGCGACGATGCCGGCGAACGACCGGGCGGTGAATCCGCCGCGGTCGGCGATCTTCTCGGCCAAGGCGAAGAGTCGCAGCACGGAATCGAGATAGCCGTTGGTCACCGATTCCGGATCACGCAGGGCTTCGGACTGCCATCTCTCCGCGACCCCGGCTGCGTCCCAGATGCTCCACAGCGCCTGGTGGGGGTCGGTCGTGCCGACCTCCGCCGCGGCGTGGAGCATCCGCGAAATGGTGGCCAGTCCCTGTGGGGACGAGTCGTCGATGGGGCTGCGCAATGCCTGAGCCAGCGATGCCGTGCTGTTGGGCGCCGGGAACTGCCTGCGCACTGCGCGACGGAAACGGCGGATCTGTACGGGGTCGAGGCGGACGTAGATGCTGCCGGCCAGTGACAGGGCGAGTTCGGCGATCGATTCGTCATCGTCGAAATCCGGAGAGACCGAGAGCAGGTCCAACAGCGGCGCGGTCGCGGGGTCGACGTTGAGTGGCTGCATCAGAGTGGCGATCGAGACCCCCGATGCTCGCAGTTCGTTGGCGATCGCGCGGGCGTTCGAGGAGTTGCGGCAGACGAGCGCGACATCGGACCAGCTGTGGCCCTGTTCGACGAAGTTCATGATCCGTCGGGCCAGGTACCGGTGTCCGGACGCACTGCCCTCGAACACATGCGTCTCCACTGGAGTTTCCACCGCAGCGGGAGTCGGCTCCTCGGGTGGTGCCGCGGGCAGAGACTCGGCCGATTCCGCCGCTGGAGATACGGCCGCATCCTCAGACGGTCGCGGCCGGGGCATGTGTCCGATCGACCAGCGCGTGGTGATCCTGGCGCCGAAGCCGTCGATGACCGTCGCCAGGGCCGGATCGACATCCCACTGACGCTCCAGGACGACCGATTCGAAACCGGCTTCGATCGCGGCGCGATCGATGATCGACGCGTCGGCTCCGTGGAAACGTCCGGTCACCGTCTCGGGCGAGCCGAACAGAGCGATGGCGCTCCCCCTGGCGCGCAGTTGTTCGAGGATTCCCCAACTGGCGGCAGGGAAGTCCTGTACCCCGTCGGCCAGCACCACGGTGGGCAATCGGTCGGGGGCGAACGTCCACGAACGTCCGGCCGTCACCTCGGCGGGTTCACGGAGGATCTCGAAAGCGGCGAGGGCGAGAACGGTCGCGGAGTCGACGCCCCCGTATCCGGGCATGGACATGATGCCCAGATATTCGTCGAGGATCTCAGCCACGGCCTCCCACCGAGGGTCAGGGTTGTCGGCAAGGGCACGATCCAGGGCGCTGCGACCGAAGTCGAAGACGTGCTCGGAGGTCTCCGACGACGGGCTGGGAGTGCGCATGCCGAAGTCGAACTCCATCACGCGGTTGAGCGCGTCGCGGACCTCGGTTCGGAAGGCCGAGGTCGAGCGCACCTCGGCGGTGATCTCCGCCGGCCACGCCGGGCCGCGGGAATGGCCCAGTTCGTGGCCGCCGAGGAGATCGGCGAGAAACACATCCTGATCGGCACCGGAGATGAATTCGAGGTCCTCCCCGGTCCGCGTCGTATGTGCGGCACGGGCGATGCCGTACGCGAACGACGCCAGACTGCGGGCCGGGGCGGAGGACAGAACGGCATCGGCAGGCAGCTGAAGACGGTTGCGCAGCACATCGGCGTGATCACGGTCGGGTGTGAGAACGAGGACCGAGGCGGGGTCGATCGTCGACACCAGCTGTGCATAGAGCGACTCGAGCAGAGTCGTCTTCCCGGTTCCCGGCCGCCCGATGATATTCAGGCAGCCGCCGGAGAGCAGGGTGCTGCCCATCCGCTGCGTCATCTCATCCATACTCGTATTCCATCACGGCCCGCTGACATGAGACTTCCGAGCCCCTGACCGGCGCGTCGTCAATGTGACAGCGCGGATGCCCGATGCACAGCCTGTCTTCGCGTAGCATTGAAGAATGTCGAGTCCACAACAGAGATTGCCCCGTGTCCAGCGCCGCGACCAATTAGTGGGAGTCGCACGCTCCGTTTTCGCCACCCGTGGATATCGGACGACCTCAATGGACATGATCGCTGAGGCAGCCGGTGTGTCCAAGCCTGTGCTCTATCAGCACTTCGATTCCAAGCAGGACCTCTACCTGGCCCTCATCGATTCCTCGGCGGCGCACCTCGACTCCCGTCTGGCCGAGGCACTGGGATCGACCAACGATCCGCATGAGCAGGTCCACGCCACCTATCGCGCCTATTTCGACTTCGTGGTCTCACACCGCGAGGAGTTCGTCATCATCTTCAATTCGGATGTCTACGAGCCGAAGGCCGAGCAGAAGCTGCGCGCGCTGCGCGAGAGTTCGGCGACGCGAGTCGTCTCCGCCCTGAAGAACTTCGCCCGCCTCAGCGACGATGAGGCGCAGCTGGTGTGCCGGGCTCTCATCGGCACTGCCGAGGTCGTCGTTAAGCAGATCGACTCGCAGCGTGGTGTCGACGTCGACACAGCCGTCAATCTGCTCACCCAGATGAGCTGGGGCGGTCTGCGGTCGTTCGCTGATCGCTGACGTCACTCCGGCCCCTCAGCCCTCAGCGGAATCCGCAGGGAAGAAACCCATGCCTGCGGACGTTAAGCTGAACACAGTCCAATCCGTCAACGGTCACCGAGCATCGGCACAAGGAGCACCATGGAAATCAAGATCGGCGTCAAGCAGACTCAGCGCGAGATCATCCTCGAAACGGACGAAGATGCGAAGGCACTAGCAGCCCGCGTCGAAGAGACGATCCAGTCCGAGGGGCTGCTGACCTTCACCGACACGAAGGGCCGTCAGGTGTTCGTTCCCTCCGCTTCGCTCGGCTACCTCGAAATCGGTGCCGAGTCACCGCGTCGTGTGGGCTTCAGCGCCTGAGAAACACATCAACAGCAGCAGGGCCCCGGTCATGATGACCGGGGCCCTGCTGCATCCGCTGCGGAATGGTGTCTCAGATACAGAGTCAGGCGACGAGGCCGAGTGCCGACATCCGCTTCGAATGGTTCGACGTCACCGCCGGGATCAGTTCGACGACGAGGTCTTCGTCGAGGCCGAGGACCGGGTCGGTGAGCAGACTGCGGGCACGGCCCAGGGTCTCTGCGACGAGCTTGCGCCCCCACAGGGCCAGCCGCGAAGCCAGCTGTGTGTCGACGGCCACTTCGGATGTCAGACGATTGCGCGCATATTCGCTGGCACGTGTATCATCGAGAATTGCAATAGCCAGGCTGTATCCGGGCTCCGCGAGTTCGTTCACCGCCGTGCGGTAGAAATCATTCATGATTCCGTCGAAGACGAATCCCTTCATGAGGCTTTCGTACCAGTCGCGAGGACGAGTCCTTTCAGCCAGAGTGCTGAAGGTCGGTTCGAAATGCTGACAGAGCTCGATCACATCCTGGCCCATCTGATCGATGTGCTGTGAGAGCTGTTCGAAGTTCGCGAATGACTGAGAGGCCAGCCGCGCCAGGATGACTTTGTCATCCAGATCCGCTGCGGTCGTCGCGTTAGTGGCCATACGTTCGAAACCGGTCAGCTCGCCGAACGCCAGAAGTGCGAGCGTCGCAGCATCATTACCGGCCAATGGGACAGAATCGGGCATAGTTCAAGACTACCGGTTCGCACCATGACAAGCGCATACGCGCTAAAAGGAGTTTGGAATATGGCGGAGACGGAAGCGGATTTCGCGGAACTGGGAGTCGCCGGACCGATCGTGGCCTCGCTGGCCTCGGCAGGAATCACCCACCCCTTCCCCATTCAGGCGCTGACGCTGCCCGTGGCACTGTCGGGCGCCGATATCATCGGGCAGGCGAAGACGGGCACCGGAAAGACCCTGGGATTCGGCATCCCCCTTCTCCAGCGCGTCGTCGGCAAGACCGAGGATTCGTCGGTCACCTCCGACCCGGAATCGACTCCGGACAGCGTGGGCGATGGCAAGGAGCCGCGTCTGCCGCAGGCCCTCGTCGTCGTTCCCACCCGTGAGCTGGCCAAGCAAGTTGCGGCCGATCTCGTCACCGCCTCCGTCCAGCGCGATATCGACATCATGACGATCTACGGCGGCATGGACTTCGACCCGCAGATCAACCGCCTCAAGTCCGGCGTCGACGTCGTCGTCGGCACGCCCGGTCGCCTTCTCGATCTCTATGGTCGCAAGATCCTCAAGCTCCACCGCGTGCGCACCGTGGTCCTCGACGAAGCCGACGAGATGCTCGACCTCGGCTTCCTGCCCGATGTCGAGAAGATCGTCAACGCCGTGCCCGCGCACCGCCAGACGATGCTCTTCTCCGCCACCATGCCGGGAGCGGTCATCACCCTGGCCCGGCGGTACATGAATCAGCCCACCCACATCCGCGCACAGGATCATGAGGACCTGTCGCTGACGGGCAAGAACACGACGCAGTTCGTCTACCGTGCCCACTCGATGGACAAATCCGAGCTCGTCGCCCGCATGCTCCAGGCCGAGGGCCGCGGTCGCACGATCATCTTCACCCGCACCAAGCGCACCGCCGACAAGCTCGCCGCCGAACTCGAGGATCGCGGATTCGCGGTCAAGGCCCTCCACGGAGATCTTGGTCAGTCCCAGCGCGAGAAGGCACTGAAGTCCTTCCGCGACGGAAAGGTCGACGTGCTCGTGGCCACGGATGTCGCGGCCCGCGGAATCGACATCGACGATGTCACCCACGTCGTGAACTATCAGTGTCCCGAGGACGAGAAGACCTACGTCCATCGCATCGGACGCACCGGTCGAGCCGGCAACTCCGGTGTCGCCATGACCTTGGTCGACTGGGATGACATGCCCCGCTGGCGCCTCATCAACAAGGCCCTGGGCCTCGATTTCGATGAGCCCGCGGAGACCTATTCGACCTCCCCGCACTTCTTCTCCGACCTCGGCATTCCGAAGGGCACCAAGGGTCGGCTGCCGCGCCAGCACTCCGACGGTGAGGACGAGAAGTCCACCGGTGAGCGCAAGGGCCGTGGGTCCGATCGTCGCGGTTCCGGTCGCGGCCGTTCCGAATCCCGCCGAGGCGGCTCGTCCGACCGTCGTGACTCCTCCTCCGCCTCCGGTGGCGAAGACCGCAAGCCGCGCCGCCAGCGCAGCCGTCGCCGCACCCGCGGCGGCAAGCCGGTCAACCGCGCGCAGAGCGGTCAGACAGGTCAGGGCGGCCACCAGGCCACCGACTCCAGCGAGGACTGATCCGTCCGCAGGCGAGAGCGATTCGCCGCGCAGACTTTACGTAGGGCCCCGACCACCCGGTCGGGGCCCTACGTTCATCCTGTGTTCAATTCGACCCCCGATCCCGTTCAATTCTGTGACCGATGATGATCGGACGTCATGTCATCGAGTACGAACGAGAGTGAGTCATTGTTCGGTTCACGCCGGTTGGACGACGAGTCCCCCGCAGCTCCTGCCCGGGTCGACCTCTCCACCGCGGAGCCGACGACGACACCTTCCCCGACCACACAGCCTGAGGCCCCGACCGCACAGTCCCAGACCCCGACTGCGCAGCCGAGGACCCCGAAGACGCATCGCCATGACGTCGACGTCATGCGAGTGCTCGCCGGACTCACCGTCATGATCGGCCATTCGGGCGGCGTCCTCATCGGGCGCGCCGACAAGGGCAGCGATGCCTGGTGGCTCGGCCACCTCGCCGAGGCGGTCAATCCCTGGGCCGTGCCGATGTTCTTCATGATCGCCGGTTGGGCCGTGCTCGCCGGCGCACCCCCACGCACCGAAGCGAAGATGTGGGACCGCATCGTCCGCCATGTCGTGCCCTTGGCCGCCTGGTCGGTCATCTTCGTGCTCGGCTTCAACCTCTTCGACACCGATGAGGTCAACGTCCGCCACGACCTCGCCCGCAGCTTCCTCGAAGCCGGACGACCGGCCTTCCACCTGTGGTATCTCTACGCGTACGTTCCGCTCATCCTCGTCTTCGGCACGCTCGTCCTGTTCTGGAAGGGACAGCGCCCGTGGAAGCTCGCGACCCTCGCCGTCGTTCTCGCGGGATCGACCGTCTGGGCTCCATTCGCGCTCGAACTCATCGGCTCGGATCAGGATGCATGGAAATGGGGCTTCGCGACGTATCAGGTCGTCTACTTCACCGTCGGGGCCTTCGTCATCCACCACGCATATGAGCTGCGTCCGCCGATCTGGACGCTGTGCCTGCTCTTCGCAGTCTCGGCGCTCGGCGTGCTGTGGTGGGAGTCGCGACGGTCCTATCCGATCGAGAATGCGAACCCGCTCATCATCGGACTCGCTATCAGCGTCATCCTCCTCGTCTCGCGCATCCGCCTCGGCGAGCGGACGAAGAAGGTCTTCACGACGATGGCGACGGCATCATTCGGTGCGTTCCTCGTCCACGTGTTCTTCCTCGAGCTCTTCTTCGAACGCCTCTTCGACGTCGATGCTGCGCCGGTCCTGCTCGTCATCCAGTATCTGGGTCTGCTCGTCCTCATGGCCGCCCTGTCCTATGGGCTGAGCTTCGCTTGGGGAAAGCTGCATCTGCGCAGAATCCTCGGCTGACCTCAGCCCTGAGATGACGTCGGGGTCGGTCCCGGGGTGCAGGTTGGCGCGGCCAGCGGCTGTTGCCGGAATCAGCCCTGGATGTAGTCGACTCCGCCCGGCCGTGAGGCCGCACGCTCGAGCAGCTTCGCGAGCATATGGTCTGAGGTGACATGCTCGCCGAGGCGGTTGGGTTTGCCTGTCCCGTGGTAGTCGCTGGAACCGGTGACGATGAGACCGTGCTCATGTGCCAGACGCCGCATCGCCTCACGCTCCTGCGGAGGGTTGTCGCGGTGGTCGACTTCGAGTCCGTCGAGTCCGGCGGAGATGAATTCGGTCATCGCCGAATCAGGAACGACGCGACCGCGCATGGCCGCACGCGGATGAGCGAAGACCGAGACTCCCCCGGCCTCCCGGATCAGCCCGATCGCCGTGATCGGGTCGATCGTCGGCAGGGACACGTGGTATTTGCCCTGGCTGGACAGAATCGATGAGAACGCTTCTGTGCGGCTCTCGACGACGCCGGCTGCCACCAGCGCATCGGCGATATGCGGACGTCCGATCGTGGCGTCCTCGCCGGAGACCGAGAGCACAGCATCTATGTCGATCGGATAGTCTTCGGCGAGTCGCTCGATGATGAGGTGCGTTCGGTCGAGGCGTGCCCGCCGCGTCTCCTGCACGACCTCGGCCAGCCCCGTGTCGTATGGGTCGTGGAGGTAGGAGAGCAGGTGCACGCTGATTCCCTCGTAGCGACAGGAGATCTCCATTCCCCTCACCAGTCCGAGCCCGTAGACGCGGGCGGCATCTTCGGCAAGGGTCCAACCTGCGGTGGTGTCGTGGTCGGTGAGACCGACGACGTCGATGCCCTCCATCGAGGCTTCTGAGATGAGTTCGGAAGGGGTCTGGGTCCCGTCCGAGAATGCGGTGTGCACATGGAGATCGATGACCATGGTCACAGTGTATCTGCATCTGTCGTTCCGACTTCCACCTGTACGCACCATGTCACTCCGCCCGTCTAGACTGGCGGCATGACAGAGCAGAACTCAGATACCCCAGACTCGACTCAGGACCTCGCAGACCGCGTCAACAACCGCTCGCATCGCCCGAATTCCACCGCCTTCCGCGACTTCGTCGCCTCCGGATGGGATCGCACTCCGCTCAACGCCGAAGCTCTCGCCGCCGCTGGTTTCACCCCGGCCCGACGGGACGCCGTTTCGGCAGCATTCCCCGGTGAACGGCTCGTCGTTCCCGCCGGCGGACTCAAGGTCCGCTCGAACGACACCGACTACCGCTTCCGCGCGCATTCCGCGTTCATCCACCTCACCGGTCTGGAAGCCGATTCCGAACCCGACGCCGTCCTCGTCTTCGAACCCGAGGGTGACAGCCACGACGTGACGCTGTACTTCCGCCCCCGCGCCGGTGCCTATACCGAGGAGTTCTTCTCCGATTCCCGCTACGGCGAGTATTGGGTCGTCGCGCGCGGACCTCGAAGCGATGTCCACCATGACCGGCATCGCCACGGAGAGCTCCGCGACCGTCGATGACGCCATCACCAAGGATCTCGGGGCCATCTCGGTCCGCCTCGTCCGCCAGGCCGATTCCCGCATCGACGGAGTCATCGACCTCGCTCGCACCCAGGTCCAGGCCGATCTCGAGACGTCCGAGGCCGGGGATGCCGAACTGGCTCAGATGCTCTCCGAGCTGCGCCTGATCAAGGATGACCACGAGGTCGAGCAGCTGCGCAAAGCCGTCGCCATCACCCGTGCCGGTTTCGACAATGTCGTGGAATCGCTGCCGAAGGCGCTCGGCCACCGTCGTGGTGAGCGAGTCGTCGAGACCGCGTTCGAGACCGCCGCTCGCTCCGACGGCAACGGAGTCGGCTATGACACGATCGCCGCCTCGGGCAACAATGCCTGCACCCTGCACTGGATCCGCAATGACGGTCAGGTCCGCGACGGCGATCTCATCCTCGTCGATGCCGGAGCTGAAGCCGATTCGCTCTACACTGCGGACATCACTCGCACCCTGCCCGTTTCGGGCACCTTCACCGAGGTGCAGGCGAAGATCTACGACGCTGTGCTCGAAGCCTCCGATGCCGCGTTCGCCGTGGCCGCCGACCACCCCAACCGTCCGGTGAAGTTCCGTGAGGTCCACGAGGCGGCCATGGAGGTCATCGCGAAACGTCTCGAAGAGTTCGGTGTGCTGCCGGTCTCCGCTGCTGAGTCTTTGTCTCCGGAAGGACAGCAGCACCGCCGATGGATGGTCCACGGCACCAGCCATCACCTGGGCCTCGACGTCCATGACTGTGCTCAGGCGAGAGCGGAGATGTACCTGGACGCGACCATCGAACCGGGAATGGTCTTCACCATCGAACCGGGACTGTACTTCAAGTCCGATGACCTGCTGCTGCCCGAGGAGTTCCGCGGCAACGGCGTGCGCATCGAGGACGACGTTCTCGTCACCGCCGACGGAGTCGAGAACCTCTCCGCTGACTTCCCCCGCACCCGCGCCGAGATCGAGGCCTGGGTGCAGGGGCGGTCCCAGGACTGCTGATGGCCTCGGATGCCGCACGCGGTTCCGGCCCTATCGCGCAGCCCGGCCCGTTCCGCGGGCGCGGAATCCTCGAGATCCCCGGTATCCGCCTCGGCCATGCCGGTGAGTTCACCGCTGCCCGAATGACGGGGATCACCACCGTGCTGCCCCCGTCCGGTTCGACCATCGGCGTCGATGTCCGCGGAGGCGGTCCCGCCACGCGTGAGACCGACGTCATCGCGCCGGGCACGCACTCCTACGGCGCCGATGCCATCGTCCTCACCGGCGGGTCCGCGTTCGGCCTGGGTGCCGTGTCCGGCGTCGTCGACACCCTCGCCGAGGCGGGACTCGGATTCCCCGCTCCCGGACTCGCCGGCGCGGTCATTCCGCTCGTCCCCGCCGCCGCGATCTACGACCTCGGTCGCGGGGACGGCTCCGTGGCCCCGCCGAGACCGAACGAAGGCGCCCAAGCGACACACGCGGCGCTGTCCGGTCGGATCGATGAGGTCCGTGGCAGCGTCGGAGTGGGCCTCGGCGCCCGGTCGGGCTTTCAGACTCTGCGTGGAGGACTCGGATCCTTCGCCGTCCGACTGCCCAGTGGGACCACCGTCGCGGCACTTGTCGCGGCGAATTCGCTGGGGACGATCGGCACCCCGTCGGGCGGCCTGTGGTTGGACCCGCTGCTGCGCTCGATCGGTCTCGATCTGCCGACGGTGCAGGGTCTTCCCGCCGCACCGCCGGCGGATTCCGGGACGGCGGCGAAGAACACGACGATCGCGATCGTCGCCACTGACGCACGACTCGACCCGGCTCAGACCACACGGATGGCCGCGGGAGCGCATGCCGGCATCTCACGAGCAGTGCAGCCCTCGCACACTCTCTTCGACGGTGACACGGTCTTCGGCATCGCCACCGGAGCCGATGAGCTGCCGACAGACCGCGACGCCGCCACTCGCGAGCTCGTGATGATCACCGCAGCGGCGGCCGATGCTCTCAGCCTGGCGATCCTCGACGCCCATGCTTCGGCGACACCCGTCGCCGGGGCATCGGGGCAGCCGCCGACACTGAGCGAGATCGCACCGGACTTCACCTCTGCGTTCACTTCACTCTGAACGCAGAGACGGGGCCCGCCGTTCGGCGGGCCCCGCTTCTCTCAGCAAGTCCAGCACTCAAGCGGTGCCATCCGAGGGCCGCGCTGAGATGCTGCTCCTGCTGGACTGTCAGTCGTTGCGGACCGACTGAGCCTCTTCGGAGTCGAGACCCTTCGGGTCTCGGACTTCCTTCTTCTGCTGAGCATCGAAGCCGTCCTGACGCAGCAGCTTCTGCGATTCGGTCTTCGCCGCGGCCTCATCCTCGACCACAGTGAACCGGACCGACTCGGTGAAGTCACGACCGTAGCGGTCGGTTCCGGTCACCTCGGCGGTGTGGGTGCCCAGATCGAGATCCGAGGGGATCTCGGTCCGCCACAGGTGCGAGCTCGACTGGCCCACATTGCCGGAGGTGCGCAGGTTCTGTGACGCCGTGTACGGATCGGTGTACTCCCAGCCCTTCGCCAGGGCTTCGCCCTTGCCCGGCTGAGTGTGCTCGGACTGCTTCGGCGCTTTGCCGTCGAAGCTGACCTCGACTCGTGCGTCCGAGGTGCCGGCGAGGAAGCTCGAGGTCAGCCAGGTCTCGCCCTGCTTGAGGTCCTCGCGGGTGACGACGCGTTCGGAGATCTCCTTCGGAGCAGTGCCCTCCTTGTCCGCGTCCTGCCACTCCTGTGCCTTCTGCGCCCAGTCACGCCACTGCGGCGAGTTCACGCCGAGCAGCAGCTGATGGTCATCTGATTCGTTGCGCACGGTGTAACGTTCGCTGCGCGAAGCACCGTCGTATTCGAGAGTGAGCACGCCCGGCTCGGAAGCGTCCTGAGTGAATGAGTACGGCAGTCCATCGGCGTTGAGGCCTCCGGAGTACCAGTCACCGGAGACGGCACCGGCGACGATCTGCGTGTTCGGCAGCTTCTCGATCCCGGCTTCCGCCCATTCCTTCCGCGTCTCCCCTGCAACGAGGTTCTCCTGCGTGTGGGTGTGCCCGCCGACGGTCACAGCATTCGGATAGTCGGCGATGACGTCGTAGAAGTCCTTCGCATTGTCGACGACGACCTCTTTGTGCGTGAGGATGGGCGCGTGGGTGGCGATGACGACCTGCGCGTTCTTCGGCACGTTCTTCAGATCGTTCTCCAGCCAGGTCAGCTGCTCCTGACTGATCTTCTCCTTGTACTTCTTCCGGTTCGCCTTGCCTTCGTATTCGATGCTGTCGAGGACGACGAAGTGGGTCTTGCCGACGTCGTAGGAGAAGTACGAAGGTCCGAACTGATCACGGAATGTGTCGAGGGCATGTGAGTCATCGACGGCGTCGTAGTCCTGATCGTGGTTGCCCGGTGCCACGCGGACAGGGCCGTTCATCTGCGAGTAGATATCGCGCAGTTCGTCATTGAGGCTGAGGTCGTCACCGACGTTGTCGCCGAGCAGGAGCACTCCACAGGCTCCGTAATCGCTGCGGTCGGCAAGGTCGCCGACGGCTCCGTCACGGGCGTAGCCCATCTCCGTCATGTCATAGGCCTGGGTGTCAGACGCGATCGGGCAGTTCTGGTCGTCCTTCGCCGAGGCCTGCGATTCGATCATCGGGAAGTTCACGGCCTTCGGCGTCTCACCTGTGGGTTCGATGCCTCCGAACTCCAGATCGCCGGAGCCTTCGGGCAGGTGGTTGTAGCTGAACTGAGCGACCTTGTCCTCATCGACGGGCACCTGCCATCCGGAGGGCTGAGTGATCGAAACGGTCATGTTCTCTCGCACGGGCAGCTCGTAGCGGCCGTCTCCGTCGGTCTGGACGACGTCGACTCCGTTGCTCACCGCGACGCCGGAGACGCCCTTCTCATCACCATCGAGCTTCGAGTTCTCGTTGACGTCGTCGAAGACCTGTCCGGTGAACTTCTTCGGATCGTCCGCCTTGCCGCGGTCGACCTGGACGTGGCCTTCGTAGAGTTCGGCCGGCGCGTCCGCGGCCATTGCCGAGGTCGGTGAGAGAAGCGGAGCCAAGAGTGAGAGCGCGGCGCAGGCTCCCAAGCCTGCGGCAGCGGTGCGCGAGCGGATTCGTCGTGTCTGCATAGATTTCTCCTGTATTCGACTGTGGCGGGTTCTGCCGAGAAATGACCCTAGGGAGACGGGGCGACCACGAGATGAAGCAGGCAGGACGGCTTGATGAATAGAAGAAGAGGGCGGATGGAACCCGACGCCCGGTCGGTTCACCGCCGGCGACTGTGATCTGGATTCAATTCGTTGCGGCAACCACTGCAATCTCCACGCACCACGTAGTCTGAGACCATGAGTGGTCCACCGAAAAGAGTCTTCGTCGCCCGGCTCGTCTCCGCCCCTGTGTTCGACCCTCTCGGAGATCAGGTCGGCCGTGTCCGCGACGCCGTCATCGTCTACCGTGCGACGATGCGGCAGTTCCCCCGAGTCATCGGCCTCGTCGTCGAGGTGCCGGGCCGCCGCCGCGTATTCGTGCCGATGGGACGGGTCACCGCGATCGATTCCGGGCAGGTCATCACCACCGGTCTGGTGAATATGCGCCGGTTCGAACAGCGCGAGTCGGAGACCCTGGTGATGAATGACCTGCTCGACCGGCGGCTGCGTCTGCGAGAGGACAACTCACCGGTGCTCGTCGAAGACGTCGGCATCGAACAGCAGGTGAACAAGGACTGGGAGGTCACCCGCCTATTCGTGCGACGTGTGCCCGAACGCAGCGCCTTCGCCGCGTTCCGCCGGCGCGGTGAGACCAAGCAGATCGATTGGACGGATGCCGACCATCCGGTGGACTCCGAGGTCGATCAGGAAGCCACCCAGCTCATCGCCGCCTACCAGGACACGAAGCCTGCCGACCTCGCCGATGTGCTCTTCGAGATGAATTCGTCCCGTCGCCTCCAGGTGGCCCGGGCACTTGATGACGAACGCCTCGCCGACGTCGTCGAGGAGCTGCCGGCCGAAACCCAGATCGAGATCCTCACGGGGCTCGAGACCGAACGAGCCGTGACCGTGCTCGAGGAGATGGAACCTGATGACGCGGCCGACCTCCTCGGCGAGCTCAGTGATGATCAGGCCGAACGGTTCCTGACTCTCATGGAGCCCGATGAGGCCGAGGATGTGCGTACTCTTCTCGCCTACGACGACGACACCGCCGGCGGTCTGATGACGACCGAACCGGTGATCCTCACCCCGGAAGCCACCGTCGCCGAGGCCCTGGCACATGTGCGCCGGGAGGACCTGCCTGCAGCCCTGGCCGCGGCGGTCTTCGTCTGCCGTCAGCCGGTGGAGACCCCGACTGGCAAGTACCTCGGCCTCGTCCACATCCAGGAGATGCTGCGCCATCCCCCGCACGAGGCGGTGGGCATCATGCTCGACACCGAGGTCGAACCGCTGTCGCCGGAGACTCCTCTCGGCGAAGTGGCGAAGCTGTTGGCCGCGTACAATCTGGTGTCGGTGCCGATCACCGACGACAATGATCGCCTCGTCGGTGTGGTCACCGTCGATGACGTCCTCGACGAGCTTCTGCCCGAGGACTGGCGAACCACCGGTCGTGACGATCGCAGCAGGGGGTAGATATGGCCGTCGATGATTTCGAGATCCCGAGGTCGAGCAAACGCAAGCTCCCGAGCTTCGCCGTGTCCCCCGAGACCTTCGGGCGGGGAGCCGAAGCCTTCGCCCGGTTCATGGGCACTCCGGCGTTCCTCGTCGGAATGACGGTGTTCTGTGCGGTGTGGCTGCTGTGGAACACCCTGCTGCCCGAATCATGGCAGTTCGACCCGAGGTCGCTCAACTTCACCCTGCTGACCCTCATCCTGTCCCTGCAGGCGTCCTATGCGGCCCCGCTGATCCTGCTCGCAGAGAACCGCAGCACCGACCGCGACCGCGTCGAGTTCGAACACGATCGGCAGCGCGCCGAACGCAATCTCGCCGACACCGAGTACCTGGCACGGGAGGTGGCGGCGCTGCGCATCGCCATGCGTGAGGTCGCCACCCGTGACTTCATCCGGTCCGAGCTCAAGGATCTGCTCAAGGAATTGGAAGAGGAGAGACAGGACGGTGACCGGTCCGACGACACCGATTCCCGGCCGACCGAACAGCGCCGAGGCGGCCCGCGCAGCGGATGACGGAACGACGGGCGAAGCGGTAGGGTTGAGAGCCCGGCAGCACTGATCCGGGAAGGAAAGGACGTGGGTATGACTGGTCCCTCTGAAGACGCTGTGAGAGAGGCACTGACCGGCGTCATCGACCCGGAGATCCGCCGCAGCATCGTCGAACTCGATATGGTCGAATCGATCGGCATCGAGGGCGGCAAGGTCACCGTCACTGTTCTCCTCACGATCGCCGGCTGCCCGCTGAAGGACACCATCACCCGGGACACTGAAGCCGCAGTGGCCCGAGTCGACGGGGTCACCGAGGTGGCTGTCGTGCTGGGCACGATGAACCCCGAACAGCGCAAGGCGATGAAGGAGAAGCTGCAGGGCACCGGTACCCGCGACATCCCGTTCAACCGCTCCGAGTCGCTGACGAAGGTCTACGCCGTCGCTTCCGGAAAGGGCGGAGTCGGCAAGTCCTCGGTGACCGCTAACCTCGCCGTGTCTCTGGCCGACAAAGGCCTGCGCGTCGGCATCGTCGATGCCGATATCTACGGCTTCTCCATCCCCGGAATGCTCGGTCTCTCCGGAAAGCCGACCCGCGTCGATGAGATGATCCTGCCCCAGGTCGCTCACAATGTGAAGGTGATGAGCATCGGCATGTTCGTCCCGCCGAGCCAGGCCGTAGTCTGGCGGGGTCCGATGCTCCATCGCGCCCTGCAGCAGTTCCTCACGGATGTGTTCTGGGGCGACCTCGACGTGCTCCTGCTCGATCTGCCGCCCGGCACCGGTGATATTGCGATCTCCGTGGCACAGCTGCTGCCCGGTTCCGAACTCCTCGTCGTCACCACGCCTCAGTCCGCGGCCGCCCAGGTCGCCGAACGCGCGGGATCCATCGCCACACAGACGAAGCAGAAGCTGGCGGGAGTCATCGAGAACATGTCGTGGATGGAGATGCCCGACGGCACTCGGATGGAGGTGTTCGGCTCCGGCGGAGGTGCCAGCGTGGCAGAGAACCTCGCCGCCACCCTCGAACACGAGGTTCCGCTGCTCGCTCAGATTCCCTTGGACACTCGTCTGCGGGAAGGATCGGATGCCGGCAATCCGGTCGTGCTCGGCAGCCCCGAGTCGCCCGCGGCGCAGGCCTTCGACTCCCTCGCGGAGTCGCTGCGGCGACGCAGTCGCGGACTGTCCGGCAGATCTCTGGGCCTGAGCCCGGTCTGAGTCGGTGTCTCCCCTCTCTCCTCGCAGCATCCTCGTCTGCTCTGTTTTCTCCGGCATCGAGTTGAAGAAGGGCGGATCGTAGTTCTGCCGCGGGTATGCGGATGAGCTGTGCTCGAATCCCGAGCATCCCGCGGTGATGAAGAACTGAGTCGCTGAGGCCGTTGCTGCGGTGAACACGGAGAGCGCCGACGCCGCAGTGGGCCGTTCAGGCTCTGGGACGATCCGGCGCTGTCGGAGAAGAACTCAGGTGGCTTCAGGATCGAACGGTGCCGCGGCGGAACGGTCGCGCAGGTCGACCTGGGTCTGGAACCGTTCGATGGGTGACAATTCCCGGGCGGGGGCCGCCTCGGTGTCGGTCTGAGTCGACGCTGCAGCACCTGAGGACTCTGCCGATGACGATTCGCCGGCGGTCCGTTCCTGACGCTTGGATTCGCGGATGGCCGCGTCCTCTTCGACGAGTGCCTCGCGCACGATCCGGCGCGGATCGTACTGACGCGGGTCGAGCTTCTGCCAGTCCACGTCCTTGAAGTCGTCGCCGAAATCGCGTCGGACGCTGTCTTTCGCGCCTTCGGCCATGCGACGCATCTGGCGCACGAAGTCGCGCAGCTTCTGAGCGTATTCGGGCAGGCGTTTGGGTCCGATGACGACCAACGCCACAACGATCAGAATCACCATCTCGGTGCCGTTGATACCGAACATGGTCTCAAGTCTACCGTGGACGGCGGTAGCATCGACTCATGGTCAGCACAGGTTCGACAACTCGATCATGCCGGGAGGTGCAGTGGACGAGATAGCCGTCGAACGGGTGCTGCGCATCGTCGAACTCGTTCCCGCCGCGCGCGTCGTCGCCTACGGAACGGTCGGCGCCGTCGCCGACTGCTCACCCCGTTACGTCGGGCGGGTGATGCGGGAATTCGGGTCGAACGTCACGTGGTGGCGGGTCGTCAATGCGGCCGGGGCTCTGCCGGCCGAGATCTTCGCTCGAGCCCGCATCCACTGGGATGACGAAGGCACTCCCCATTCTCACCAGCGCGTCGAACGCACGGCATTCCTCGATGTCGATGAACTCGATCAGCTGTGGCGCACCCACGGAATCGATCCCGAATGCGGTTAGACTTGGGAGAACTCAGCACCAGATGGGAGGGGCCGGTTGGCACGCGAAAATGCAGGTGATCTCACCTTCTCGGAACAGTACAACGGTCCCGATCCGCTGCTCGATGCCGCTCGCACCCACTCTCATGAGTTCGGAATCGCGCCGGTGTCCCAGACCACGGCGAAGACGCTGACTCTGCTTGCCCGACTGCTCACCCCGGTGGCGGCCGTCGAAGTCGGCACCGGGGTCGGAACATCGACCCTGTCGCTGCTGCGCGGAATGCCCACCGCCGGGATACTCACGTCCATCGATACGAACTCCACGACTCAGGGCGCTGCTCGCGACCTCGTCGACATGGCCGGGATCAGACCTGGTCGGCTGCGGCTGATGAGCGGCCGTGCCGAAGAGGTGCTCAAACGACTCGCTCCTGCGGCCTATGACATGGTCTTCATCGACGTGGAGCCGGGCAATCTGGAGAGGATGATCCAGCCGTCACTGCGGCTGCTCGACTCCCAGGGCCTGCTGGTCATCCACAAGACGCTGCTCAAGGGCGCCGTCGCCGATCCCGTCGATCGCAGCCCGCGTACCCAAGCTTCCCGCGGCATGCTCAACCGCATCGCGGAACAGGAACACCTCGAGCGGGTGCTGCTGCCCATCGGCGAAGGTCTGCTGCTTCTGCAGAAGACCCGGTGAAGCGAAAACAGCAGAGACTTACAGGTAAGTCTCTGCTGTTCGTGCGTCTCCGTCCGGCCGTGTTCTGCGGCCGTCGGCTCAGAGCCCCAGTGTCTGGGCGAGAGTGTCGTGGAGTCCGGTGGCTTCATCTCTGCTGAGTTCGATCACCAGGCGACCTCCGCCTTCGACTGGAAGCCGCATCACCATGCTTCGGCCTTCTTCGGTCACTTCCAGAGGTCCGTCGCCGGTGCGGGGTTTCTGGGCTGCCATATGGGCTCTTCCTTCCGTTGTCATACAAAGACGGTTCACACCAGGTGGACCGAAAGATGTACTCCCGATTATTCCATGATCCGCGCGTTCCCGGTAACTCTCCCACTCAATGGACGATCACGGCGGCAGATCAGCGGGCGGAGTGAAGTGCCACAGGTAGGCGACCCACACGATCTGGAGAAGGATATAGGCCATCAGCATCGCTGCCCGGTAGCCTCGGGAGCGCACCAGCGCCAGGGTCAGTGCCATCGGGAAAAGCGGCAGCAGCAGTCGCAGGGTGGAGGTCTGCGGATTGAAGAAGATGAGCAGGTACACACCGTAGCCGAGGCAGAACAGCTGGAGGGTCCGTCCCATATGCGCGCCGGCCGGAGAGAAGATCAGGGCGAGCATTCCGGCGATGACGATGGCGAGCAGCACCGGGCCGAGCGGACCGATGAGGCTGATCGACCGAGCCACCCACTGGACGACGAACGTGGTCTCTCCGGTGTGCCAGGCCGCCTCGGTGTCGGTATAGGCCGTCAGCGAACCTGTCGCCCACCATGCGTGGATCGGGTGGATGAGGGCCGCCGCGCAGGAGAGCACGCCCAGGGTCCAGGACCGGATCGCCTCACCGGCCGGATACGGATCGCTGCGGCGGCGGAGGAAGCGGTCGATGAGGTGGAAGAGCATGAAGAACGAGAACGCCACGCCGATGGGTCGCGACAGATCCATGAAGACGACGACAGGGAGCGCGGTGAGATAGCGGCGTTCGACCACGAGGAAGAGCGCCGTCGCCTGCAGCAGGAGAGTCAGGGATTCGGCATAGCCGGTGGAGAAGATGGCGGCCGGCGGGAAGAACATCACGAGCGCCAGTCCCATCAGGGCCTGTCCGGCGTCGACGTACTTCCGGAAGAGGTGGAGGACGACGATCGAGGCCAGCCCCGCGGCAAGCGTGGACACGATCGGCGAGATGACCTCGTAGCTCAGCCCCGTGAGGTCGGCCAGAGTGGACACGATCGACGGGTGCAGCGGATAGAATGCCCACTGGTTCTCCGCCACCGCTCCCGTATCGTCGACGGGCAGGATGCGCGGATACCCCTCATCGGCGACGCGTCCGTACCAGCCGCCGTCCCAGAAGTTGAGGAAGTCATTGAGCGTCGTGCTCACCGGGGACGACGACCAGTTCGCCGGGTCCTGACGTTTGAGGACCGCGGCGAAGATCGACATGCTCACGACCCGGGATGCGAAGTACACGGCCACGGCCTGCAGCCACACGGGCAGGCTCATGAACAGAGCGCCGAGGCGGCTGAAGCGGGAGGAGTCGAAGACTTCGGAGGCGAGGGTGATTCCGGGCAGGTCTGCGGGGCGGGTCATCGTGATCCGGCAGCGGTTTCCGGTCCGTCAGGAGCGGTCGTCGGGCCGGCTGTGATTGCCGCCTCGGCGGAGGTGGTCGCGGATTCCAGCTCGCTCAGGCGTGCGCGCAGCACCGCCATGGCCTCGTCGACGTCGTCCATCCGGTAGCCGCGCAGGGCGGGCCGGAAACGCACCGACTCCAGGTCCTCACTCGTGAACTCCGCAGGCAGCCCGGTCCAGCGTTCTTCGGCCTCGTCGACGGTTTCGGACGAGAAGACGTTGAAGGTCGCCGCGACGACGAACACGAGGACGAAGATCGCGGCCGCGACACCGATGACAATCCACAGAGGCATGCCCCCATTTTCGCATAGGCAAGTGCGCGCAACGCTCAGCGCAGTCCGCGCACGGTGTGTTTCGGTGCCGCTTCGCCGGTGATCGCCACGGTCACGTCGATGGCGTCGGCAGTCGCCCGCACGTCGTGGGTGCGGATCATCGCCGCGCCTTTCTCGATGGCCAGCGCGGTGGCGGCGATCGTGCCGTACAGGCGGTCCTGCGGGGCGACCTCGCCGATCGCCTCACCGACGAAGTCCTTGCGTGAGATCGCCAGCAGCACCGGGTAGCCGGTGGCGGTGAACCGTTCGAGTTCGCGCAGCAGCCGCAGCGAGTGATAGGTGTTCTTTCCGAAGTCCGGTGTCGGATCGATGATGATCCGGTCGTCGGGAACGCCCGCCGCACGGGCCGCCTCGGCGAGCTCGATGACGCCGGACAGGGTCGAGTCGACGACCTCACCGGCCTGCAGACCATAGCGGTTGCGGTGAGCGTCGGTGCGCGGGTCCAGTCCCCCGGTGTGGGAGCAGACGATGCCGACACCGTGTCGGGCAGCCACCTCGGCGAGTTTCGGGTCGACCCCGGCCCAAGTGTCATTGAGCAGTCCCGCGCCGGCCCGGCAGGCGGCCTCGGCGACCTCATGACGCCAGGTGTCGACGCTGATGAGCATGTGCGGGTGGGACCCGGCGACGGCTTCGATGGTCGGGCACACGCGGTCGATCTCCTCGCTCACGGAGATCTCCCGGCCGCGACCGGCGCGCACTCCCCCGATATCGACGATGTGGGCACCGGCGGACGCCGCCGCCTCGACGACGGTGATCGCCTCATCGAGGGTGGCGGCGGATTCGTAGAAGGAATCGGTGGTGCGGTTGATCACGGCCATGATCGCCGGGGTGCCGGGCCGGGCGCGGGCCAGATCGAACCGTTCGGTCTCCGCCGCTGGTGAAGTGCCGCCCCTCACTGTCGGCCGTCCACAGGATTCGACGCGGTTGAGTCATTCGCTCCCGGTCCGATCGCGGCGACGACCTCGTCGATGTCGTCGGTGAGGGTGAACATGTGCAGGTCTGCTTCGCTGATCGTTCCCGCGGCGAGAAGCGAATCGCGCATCCAATCGACGAGTCCGCGCCAATAGTCGGTTCCGAACAGCACGATCGGAAACGAGGTGATCTTGCCGGTCTGGACCATGGTGAGGGCCTCGAAGAGCTCGTCCAGTGTGCCCAAGCCGCCGGGCATGACGACGAATCCCCGCGAGTACTTGAGGAACATGGTCTTGCGCACGAAGAAGTAGCGGAAGTTCACGCCGAGTTCGACGTGCTCGTTGAGGCCGGTTTCGAAGGGCAGCTCGATGCCCAGTCCGATGGACACTCCCCCGCCCTCGCAGGCGCCGTGGTTGCCGGCCTCCATGATTCCGGGGCCTCCGCCGGTGATGATCGCATTGCCGTTCTCTGCGATGCGGCGGGCGATCTCCCGTGTGTCCGAATAGGCTTGCGTGCCGGCTTTGAGACGGGCGGAGCCGAAGATCGACACGGCGGGTCCGATCTCTGCCAGTGAGCCGAATCCTTCGACGAACTCGGCTTGGATGCGCATGACGCGCCACGGATCCTCGTGCACCCAGTCGGTGCCCGACTTCGATTCGAGGAGACGCTGGTCCGTCGTCGTCTCCGGCACCTGGTCACCGCTCAGCCGCAGCGGCCCCTTGCTGTAGTAGCTTGGGTCGCCGGCTGTGTCGGACTTCGGATCCCCTGTCGGGGTGCCTGTCAGGGTGCCCGCAGAATCACCTGCCGAGGCGCCTATCGCATCGCCTCTCGGATCGTCCGTCGCTCTGGTCATCTCGTTCACCGACCCTGGAGGTAGCTGCGCAGAGTTGCGGTGGCCTGTTCCACCTCGGTGACTCTCACATGCTCATCCGACTTGTGGGCATACAGCGGGTTGCCGGGACCGAAATTCACCGCCGGAACGCCGAGCGCGCTGAATCGCGACACATCCGTCCAGCCGAGCTTCGGGGCCGGGGACAGACCGAGGGTGTCGATGAAGTCCTGCGCGATCGCCCTGTCGAGCCCGGGGCGTGCCCCTTCGGCGGCGTCGGTGACGACGACGTCGAATCCGGTGAACAGCTCGCGCAGGAAGGCCTCTGCTTCGGCTGCGGACTTGCTTGGGGCGAAGCGATAGTTCACGGAGACGACGCATTCGTCGGGCACGACGTTTCCGGCGACTCCCCCGCGGATGTTCACGGCGGACAGGGATTCGCGGTAGTCGAGGCCGTCGACCGTGACCGTGTCGGTTTCGAATTCGGCGAGCCTGGTGAGCACCTCGGCGGCGGAGTGGATGGCGTTGACGCCCATGAATGCCCGGGCCGAGTGGGCGCGGACCCCGGTGGTGGTGACGTCGACGCGGATGGTTCCGTTGCAGCCGCCTTCGACCGAGGCATTCGAGGGTTCGCCGAGGATCGCGAAGTCGCCGGCCAGCCAGTCGGGGTGGTTGCGGGAGACGCGGCCGAGCCCATTGAGCGAGGCATCGACCTCCTCGTGGTCGTAGAAGACCCAGCTGACATCGCGGCTCGGTGCCGTCAGTGCTGCCGCCGTGGACAGCTGCATCGCCACTCCGGCCTTCATATCGCAGGCTCCCCGGCCCCAGATGACCTCATCGTCAGGGTAGTTCTCTCCGGTCATGTGGGTGCGCACCGGCGGAAGGTTGTCTTCGACAGGAACGGTGTCGAGATGGCCGGCGACGACGATGCGCTCGGACAGACCGAGGTTCGTGCGAGCGACGATGGTGTCTCCATCGCGGAGGATCTCCAGGTCTGGTCCCGGTCCCGCGCTGATCTTCTCCAGCACGTCGACGACGGCGTCGGCCAGGGCGGTTTCGTTCCCGGACACGGATTCGACGGCGCACAGGCGGCCGGTGAGTTCGGCCGGGTCGCCCAGTGCGGCGAACAGGTACTCACCGAGCTCGCCGGCAGGAGCGAATATGGCATCAGTCTCAGCAGTTGGATCGACAGTCATGTCTCTTAGCCTAGTACGGCGCCACCGTCTAGGCTTGAGGCATGACAGAACGCATAGTTTCCGCACGTGGACTCGCCACGATTCACTCCGACACCGTCCTCTCCGTCTGGTATCCCGCCCTGAGCACCGGTGATACCCATGACGCCGCCGAGGCGGCCGCCACCGCCCGCGCAGCCGACGATGGCCTCGACGCCCTGGTGGGCACCGATGAGGCTCGCGGCACCCGCTCCGAGGTCGTCACCACCACGATCGATCTCGACGCCGGTCCCGCCTCGGCGGCCGATGCCTACCTGCGTCTGCACGCGCTCTCCCACCGCGTCGTGGCTCCCAACGATGTCAACCTCGACGGCATCTTCGGCCATATCGCCAATGTCGTGTGGACGTCCTTCGGCGCCTGCTCGCCCGAAGACTTCGAGGCCACTCGCGCGAAGCTGCTGGCCCGCGGACCCGTCGCCGTATACGGACTCGACAAGTTCCCGCGGATGACCGACTTCGTCATCCCCTCCGGTGTGCGCATCGCTGATGCCGACCGTGTCCGCCTTGGCGCCCACCTGGCTCCCGGCACCACGGTCATGCACGAAGGCTTCGTGAACTTCAACGCCGGCACGCTGGGTTCGGCCATGGTCGAAGGCCGCGTCTCGCAGGGCGTCGTCGTCGGTGACGGATCGGACATCGGCGGCGGAGCCTCGATCATGGGCACGCTCTCCGGCGGCGGAACACACCGCATCTCCATCGGCTCGGGCAGCCTGCTCGGTGCGAATGCCGGAGTCGGCATCTCCATCGGCGACGACTGCATCGTGGAAGCCGGCCTCTACATCACCGCCGGCACCCGCGTGACGGTTCCCGGCGAAGGCGATGCCGTGGTCAAGGCAGCCGACCTCAGCGGGAAGAACAACATCCTCTTCCGCCGCAATTCGGTCACCGGCACCGTCGAGGCGATCGCCCGCGACTCCAAGGGCATCGAGCTCAACCCCGACCTGCACTGACCGTCGGCCCAGCCGAATCGCTGAGGGCGCGTTCACATCGTGTGGACGCGCCCTCAGCACATTCATTCACTCCCGGGGCAGCGTGTGCTCAGCGCATTCATTTCTGTGCCGGCGCCCGCCATCCAGCATGCTTCGTGCCGAAACACCGCCATCGTCGCAAGTCGTCCCGGGACTGCCACAACGCCCCGCTCCTGCTGGTGGTTATGGCACGAGGGGTGAGGGATGCTGCGGCAGAGCCCGGGCGATCGGGAATAGTGAATGACCAACGGCGTCGGGCAGAAGACTCTGCTCCGACGCCGTTGCGTCTGACCGCGGCACTCCCCGTGCCGTGGCGGTGCTCAGTCGTCCGCGGAAAAGCGGACTGCCGATCACCGGGACTCAGCGTTCGCTGATGTCCTTATAGGTCCGGTTGTATTCACCCGTGTAGATCTGGCGAGGACGGCCGATCTTCGTCTCGGGGTCCTTGATCATCTCACGCCACTGCGCGATCCAGCCGGGCAGCCGGCCGACCGAGAAGAGCACGGTGAACATATTCGTCGGGAATCCGAGCGCCTTGTAGATAAGGCCCGTGTAGAAGTCGACGTTCGGGTAGAGCTTGCGCTCGACGAAGTAGTCGTCGGCCAGCGCGATCTCTTCGAGCTGCTGAGCCAGTTCGAGCAGCGGGTCGCCGCCGGAACGGGCGAGCACTTCGTCTGCCGTCTTCTTGATGATCTTCGCACGCGGATCGTAGTTCTTGTAAACGCGGTGTCCGAAGCCCATGAGACGAACGCCGTCTTCCTTGTTCTTCACGCGTTCCATGAACTTCTTCGGTCCATCGTCCGAGGCCGCGATCTGCTCGAGCATCTCGAGAACTGCGGAGTTCGCGCCGCCGTGCAGCGGTCCGGCCAGGGCATTGACGCCGGCCGAGATCGACTGGAACACATTCGCCTGCGAAGAGCCGACGAGACGCACAGTCGAGGTCGAGCAGTTCTGCTCGTGGTCGGCGTGGAGGATGAACAGCTGATCCATGGCCTTGACCGCCAGCGGATCCGGCTCATACTCCTCAGCGGGAACGCCGAAGTTCACACGCAGGAAGTTCTCCACGAGGCTGAGCGAGTTATCCGGGTGGATGACCGGCAGGCCCATGTTCTTCCGGTGCGCGAGAGCGGCGATGGTCGGCATCTTCGCGAGCAGACGGAACGACGAGGTGTCGATCTGGTCTTCGTCAAAGACATCGAGGTCATCTTGGTAGAACGTCGACAAAGCCGCGACTGCAGCTGCCACCATGGGCATCGGATGGGCATCGTACGGGAACGCGCGGAAGAAGCGGCGCAGATCCTCGTGGACGATGGTGTGTCCGCGCAGGCGAGCGTCGAAGGCGTCGTACTGTTCCTGAGTCGGCAGCTCACCGTAGATGAGGAGGTAGCAGACTTCGACGAAGTTCGACTGTTCGGCGAGCTGTTCGATCGGGTACCCGCGGTACTGCAGTTCACCGTTGTCACCATCGATGTAGGTGATGGACGACGAGGTGGTTGCGGTGTTGGCAAACCCTGGATCGTATGTGACCGAGCCGGTCTCTTTCAGCAGAGAGCCGATGCGGTATCCGTTGTTGCCCGCTGCGGCCGACACCTCGGGCAGTGTCAGCTCCTTATCAGCGATCCTGAGGTTCGCCTCCGAAGTCATTCGATCTCCTCACCGTTGATCGGCCTCAAGAACTTCCTGAGGTATCTTGCACAGTTCTTTCAAAGACTACCGACAACTGCGGGAATCAAAAAATCACTGCACCCTGCATCTACTGGTCGGTAATACTCCTGAGCAGGGCAGATGACAGATATTTTGCCCTGAACGAAGTCTTAGCACGAACTTAGCGGACGCTCGGAAACCGTCGGTTTCCGAGCGCCCATTCCCGCTCCGGGTTCAGTTCGCGGCGGATCTGAGCCTCTCAGCCGCGGCCCGAATCCGTTCGTCGGTGGCAGTCAGCGCAATCCGCACGTGGTCGGCCGCCGCAGCCCCGTAGAACTCGCCGGGACCCGCGACGATGCCGAGTTCGGCCAGGTCAGCCAGGGATTCCCAGCAGTTCTTGTCCGCGGTCGACCACAGGTAGAGACCGGCGGTCGAATGGTCGATGCGGAATCCGAACTCTTCGAGACCAGTTCGCAGCTGCTCGCGCCGTGACCGATAGGCCCCCTTCTGAGCGAGCACGTGCGCGGTGTCGCGCAGTCCGGCGACCATCGCCTCCTGGATCGGGAACGGCACGATCATTCCCGCGTGTTTGCGGGATCGGGTGAGATCGGCGATGAGTTCGGCATCACCGGTGACGAACGCCGCCCGGTACCCGGCGAGGTTCGACTGCTTCGACATCGAGTACACACTCAGCACGCCGGCGAAAGACTCCCCCGCGGCCGAGAGCACACTCGGTGCCGGCTCATCGGATTCCCAATTGAGCAGTCCGTAGCATTCGTCGGAAGCGACGACGACTCCGGCGGCACGAGCACGCCGAACCACCTCGGCGATGGTGTCGACGTCGAGGACCTCGCCGGTCGGGTTGCTCGGAGTGTTGATCCACAGCAGCCCGATGCCGTCCAAGGAGGCTCCGTCGACGATCTGCGCGGCGTCGAGGCGGAGGCAGTCGACCCCGGCGATCGTCGCACCCATCTCGTAGGTCGGGTAGGCGGCGGAGGGACAGGCGACGCTCAGTCCTCGTTCACGCAGCCCCAGCAGCGTCGGCAGCCAGGCCACGAGCTCCTTCGATCCCACGGTCGGCAGGATCTGAGTCGCGGGATCGAGCTGGACCGAATGCCAATGCTCGTACCACCAGGCGATGGCCTCGCGCAGCTGCGCGGTGCCGGCCGTCGTCGGGTAGCCGTGGGCGTCTCCTGCGTCCGACAGCGCACGACGGATCACCTCGGGGGTGGGGTCGACGGGCGTGCCGATGGAGAGGTCACATACTCCGTCCGGATGTGCCTCGGCCCGCCGCCGGAACTCGGTGAGGCGGTCCCAGGGGTAGTCCGGAAGGTTGAGTCCGAAAGCGTTCGTCATCGTTCAGTCGTCGTGGTTCTGCGGCGGCAGGGCAGAGATGATCGGATGGTCCTTGCCGGTGTTGCCGAGCTTCGCAGCGCCTCCGGGCGAACCGAGGTCGTCGAAGAATTCGACATTGGCTTTGTAGTACTCTTCCCACTCATCGGGCACATCGTCTTCGTAGAAGATGGCTTCGACGGGGCACACAGGCTCGCACGCACCGCAGTCGACGCATTCGTCGGGGTGGATGTACAGGCTGCGTTCGCCTTCGTAGATGCAGTCGACGGGGCATTCGTCGATGCAGGCCTTGTCCTTGAGGTCGACACAGGGCTGGGCGATGATGTACGTCACTGGGCTGACTCCTCGAAAGACTCACAGATGGTGCGCATATACATCCCACAATACGCCTTCGCCGGATTCCCGTGCCCACCGGTCTCAGGTGATTCGCATTGCATCTGACATCACCGCTCACGCCTGCGCCGGTCCGGGATGTGCGTGTCATAGGGTGGGAGGGCATCAATTTCGCGGAGGAAGGCCAGAAGTGGACGATCTGCAGCCCGGCAGACGAGTGGTCGTGCGGTATTCGCTCGAGCCCGGTGACACCCATTCGACGTCCGATGCCCTCGGCGTCGTCACAGCCGTCGACGCGGCGGGGCTCGAAATCGATACGAAGCGCGGTCCGCTGCGCATCGCGCGCGACCAGGTCCTCCTCGTCCATGAGGTCCCCCCGGCCCCGACGAAGGCCGGACGCACGCATGAGGTCGTCTCCGCCGTGGATCTGCGGCGCATCTCCGCTGCCGCCTGGCTCCCCCACGACGTGTCGTGGCTGCACGTGGAGAACCTGCGCAACGAAGGCACCGAGTCGGCCGCCGAGGTCAGCCTGTTGCAGAAGGGCTGGCTGCTGCGTCATTCGGAATCCGCGACCCGCCGCGCCAATTCCTGCCTGCCGGTGACCGATTCCGGTCTGGGCTGGGAGCAGGGCCTCGACGCCGTCGAAGAGTGGTACCGGACCCGCAACAGGCCCAGTCGCATTCAGATCTATTCGGCCGACGATTCCTCGGCGCTGGCGCCCGAATGCGAGGGGCTCGCTCCCCTTCTCTCTGCTCGCGGCTACACCCCATCGGAGGCCACCCTGCTGCTCACCGGCGCCACGGTCGAAGCGTCCGGCGGCGCGTCCTCCCCCGCCGAGGCGGCCGCTCCCGGACTCATCATCGACGTTGCCGATGCGCCGACTTCCGAGCATTTCGCCGCGTGGACGTCCCAGCGCAGCCCCGGTGAGGAACCGGGTTCGGCAGAGGCGTTCCGTACGCTCATCGAAGCCGATCAGCCGTGTGAGTTCGTCACCGCGTACGCCGAGCATCCCGATGGCTCGAAGTCCATGGTGGCGGCGTGCAGGGTCGTCGAACGCAGCAAGTGGGGTGTTATCACCAACCTCATCACTCGCCCCGATCTGCGGCGTCGCGGTGCCGGTCGTTCGGTGGTCTCTGCCGCGGCGGCGCTGCTTGCGCAGCGCGGAGTCCGGTCCTACCTCGTCGATATCGAGTCGAGCAATGACGCGTCGCTGGGTCTCTTCGCCTCTGTCGGTGCGACTGTGCGTCACCGGTCCTGGTACGCCGAAGCCCGCTGACCGGCAGCTGTCGGCTCCGCACCGACTGGGCGCGGCCCCGTCGGAGAGAGCTCGACACTGCCGCCGCGCTCAGACGGGTGCACTCGATCGAAGTGGGCTCAGTCCTTGCACTCGACCTTTTTCACCGGCCGGTAGACCGTGGTGAAGCCGTCCTTCGTGGTCTTGCCCGAAGCGATGTCCTTCATGGTACGGGTGATGCGGATCGACCAGCCGCCCTTCGGTGACTGCGGAGTGCATGACGGCCCGCTTTCGGTGACCGATCCCGGTGAGGTGTGGTTGAACCGGTCCGAGGCGTCGGCCGACACATCGTACTTCTTGACGCCGAAGACTTTCGCGTGGACCTCTCCGTCCTTGAGGTACATGTCGAGGACGACCGGGGTCTTCGAGTTGTTCGTGAACTTCATATCGATCGAGGACCAGTCGAGAGTCGACTCCCGCCCTTCCGGGTAGCGGGAGATATAACGCGAGTGAGCTTGATGCTCGTCGAGGTCGAAGCCGGCGAAGAACGCAGCATTGAACAGCGTCGTCGACACCTGCGAAACTCCGCCGCCGTAGTCCTCCTTCATCTGCCCTTCGGAGATCACTCCGGCAGGTTTGTAGCCGTTCGCGGCGGTGCGCTGGCCCAGAGCCTCATTGAGGGAGAACTGCTCCCCGGGCTGGACGACGGTGCCGGAGACCTTCTTCGACGCCACCCGCAGGTTGGTGTCTCGGCCGGGTTCCGATTTGTACCCGGTGGAGAAGTGAGACACGGTGTCAGAGACATCGGCCTTCTCCGCGTCCTTCGTCGTGAATTCGGGTTTGACGGAGGACAACGTGACTGTCGGCTTGTCCTCCTTGCCGTTGATGGCATCGGTGACTGCGGTGGTCAGCTCCTTGGCCTTGATCCCGATTCCGTCGCGGGAGGGAACGACTTCGGGTTTGCCGTCCTTGATCTCGAAGCTCGCGTCTTCGGCCGGCCGACCGATGTCCTTGTTCGCGGCCAGCACGGACTTCTGCAGAGCGTCCTGGTCGAAGACCGGTTTGAGTTTCGAGTCCTCGGCCTTGAATGTCAGAGTCTTCGCGACGGTCTTCGGGGATACGGTGAGGTCACCGCCCTTGACCTCGGAGTCCGCGTCCTTCGCCGGTTTCGCGGTGATCGTGAGATCCTTGCTCACGGCATCCTTCGCGAAGCCGTCGGCCATGTCTTCGGCTTCGTCCGTGGTGATATCGGGATCGACGCTCGTCGGGCTGACCGGCAGAGCATCCTCGGTGCGCAGCCAATTCTCGTCCACGGCGGTGCGCACGGCCGCGGAGTCGACGGTCTGGCCCTTCTTGCCGTCCTTGACCTTCGGTATGGTCTTGTCGTACTCGAGTTCGGCGTCCTTGGGTTCGACGGCAAGAGATTCCGTGACCTTCGACGTCTCCTTGTCGAACTTCTCCTCATCGACCTCGATGACGGGATCGACCTCGTCTTCGCCGAACAGGCGGTCCCAGATGACGGTGGGGTCGAGGCTGAAGCCGGTGAGGCGCTCTACTGTCGCTTCCGAATCGAAGGTGATTCCGGCCTTCTCCGGGTTGAGCTTCGCCGTCGGTTCTCCGGCTTTCAGGACGATGTTCTTCTCCGCATCGCCGCGCAGGTCGTTGCGCAGGGTGTTCTCGGCCTCCGTCGCGGACTTGCCGCCGATGTCGATTCCGGCCACGGTCGTCCCCGGCGCCAGCATACGTCCGCTGAAGAATCCGATCACCACGTAGATGGCGGCCAGCACGACGACTGCCAGGAGGACGATGAAGGGCCAGATCGTCTTCTTCCGGGCACCGCTGCCGGACGGGTCGGGCCCGCCGGGGTTCGAGGTTCCATCGGACAAGGTATTGGTCGGCATCATTCTCCCGAGGGTGTCGATAACGACTTATTCGGTGCGGTTCGCACGAGTCTAGCGAGTGCGATCGTGTCCGCGCACGTTGATGAAGGAGAAGACAGCGGCCAGGACCATCGGTCCGAGCAGCCACACAACCGAACGCAGCAGTCCGGTGACGATCATATCGGCCCCGGGCAGCCACGTCGGCTGACCGAAGACGAAGGACAACGCGGCGATGATGACAGCCGCGACCAGCATCGGAGCGCTGCTGCGGTACATCGTCTTCAGATGCCAGAGTCCCGCGGCCGCCAGGGCCAGGGCCAGGACGAGCCCCCACGGCAGGATGATCGGGGTCTCACCGAGGTTGATGACCGTGACGTTGAGATGCTGCATGGTGCCGAGGAACGCGATGAGCAATCCGAGCACAGCTGAGTGGAGATAGGCGAAGATCCCGGGTTTGCGCGGTTCACGACGACGTCGCAGAGGCGCGGCCGCTGCCGCATTCTCCTGCGTCTCCACTGCTGCGATGTCGAGACCGGTGAGCACGTGCGGGGCCGGTCCGGCGCTGAGGATCTCGGGCGGGATCGCGGTCCGGCGCCGATGGAGAAGAATTCGCGGTGGCCGATCCTCTGACCGACGCTGTTGGACAGAGCGAAGAAGTCGCCGGACACGCTCACCTGGGTGCGGTGGGCCTCCAGGGCTGCCCGTTTCGCCGGCAGCACCGCAGTGATGTCCTGATCGATGACGATCTGACCGACCGGAGGTTTGGCCGGGATCGTTTCGGCTGCGGCGAAACCGGTCTCAGCGAAACCGTTCTGGTTCGGGTCGAACGAACGGCGGGCCACCTCGGTGGGGGTGTCGACATAGAGGAGCCGACCGGTCCGCCATTCGGCGAGATCGAAGGCCATCGTCGTGGCCTCATGCACCCGAACATGGTCCGGGTGACCGTATCCCCCATTGGCGGCGTAGGTGATGACCGCGTGCGGTTCGAAGGCATCGATGACGGCGGCGATATGCCTGGCCACCGTCGTGACATCGGTCGCGCACAGGGCATTGTCGCTCATCGACGAAGCCGGCCGGGCGTGCCCGTCCGGTCCCCATTCCATTCCCGAATCCTCGAAGGTTCGGGTGGTCCCGCCGAGGAAGGTGTGCATGCGCGCCCCGAGCGCACGCATCGCCTCGGCGATCTCCTGCTCCCGGACCCGGGCGAGACCGGGGCGGTCGCCTTCGAGCTGCTTCAGGTCTGCGGGGATGACCTCGCCGCCCTCACCTCGGGTGGCGGTGAGCACCATGACCTCGGCACCTTCGGAGACCAATGCTGCGATCGTGCCGCCCGTCGTGATCGTCTCATCGTCGGGATGAGCGTGCACGAGGAGGACGCGTGGCGTAACAGTCATTGGTTCCTGGGTGCTCGAGGTCATTCGGTGCTGCCGGGTCCGGGGGTCCGGCTCAGGCGTTCTGGCGGCGCAGCTTCGCGTAGAGCTTTGCGCGTTCCTTCTGATCGAGTTCGACCTTGCGGATGCGGATGGCACCCGGGGTGACCTCGACGCATTCGTCCTCACGGGCGAATTCGAGGCTCTCCTCGAGGGTCAGCTTGCGCGGCGGGGTGAGGTTCTCGAAGCTGTCAGCCGATGCCGAACGCATGTTCGTCAGCTTCTTCTCTTTCGTGATGTTGACGTCCATGTCGTCGGCGCGCGAGTTCTCGCCGACGATCTGGCCCTCGTAGACCTCGGAGGTTGGTTCGACGAAGAAGGTTCCGCGGTCCTGCAGGTTGATCATCGCGTACGGAGTCACTGCTCCGGCACGGTCGGCCACGAGAGATCCGTTGATGCGGAACTCGATGTTGCCGGCCCACGGTCCGTATCCGGCCGAGATCGTGTTCGCGATTCCGGTGCCGCGGGTCTCGGTGAGGAACCGTGTGCGGAAGCCGATGAGGCCGCGGGCGGGAACTTTGAACTCCATCCGCACCCAGCCGGTGCCGTGGTTCGTCATGGTCGACATGACGCCCTTGCGGGCAGCCAGCAGCTGGGTCACGGCGCCGAGGTAGTCCTCCGGAACGTCGATCGTGAGCTCTTCGAAGGGCTCGTGGACCTTGCCGTCGACCTGCTTGGTCACGACCTGGGGTTTGCCGACCGTGAGTTCGAATCCCTCACGGCGCATCTGCTCGACGAGAATGGCCAGAGCCAGCTCACCGCGACCCTGGACCTCCCAGGCGTCGGGACGTTCGGTCGGGACGACCTTGAGGGACACGTTGCCGACGAGCTCCTGGTCGAGGCGGTCCTTGACCATACGAGCGGTGACTTTCGTATTCTTCTCACGGCCGGCCAGCGGGGAGGTGTTGATGCCGATCGTCATCGAGATCGCCGGATCGTCGATGATGATCGCCGGCATCGGCTTCGGGGTGTTGATGTCGGTGAGCGTGTCACCGATCATGATGTCGGGGATGCCTGCGACGGCGACGATGTCACCGGCCGAAGCCTCCGTGGCGGGCACTCGGTCGAGGCCCTGGGTCTCGAGCAGTTCGGTGATCTTCACCGAGCTGATCTCGTCACCGCGAGCCCACGCGACCTGCTGGCCCTTCTTCAGCGTGCCGCCGAAGATGCGCAGCAGCGCCAGACGGCCGAGGAACGGCGAGGCGTCGAGGTTCGTGACATGGGCCTGGAGGATGCCGTCGGAGTTGATCTCCGGTGCCGGAATCGTCTCGAGGATCGTCTTGAACAGCGGCTCGAGGTCGGGGTTGTCCGGGACCGCTCCATCGGCGGGCTGTTCGAGGGAGGCGGCACCTGCCTTCGCTGCGGCGAAGACGACGGGCACGTCGAGGACGGAATCGACGTCGAGGTCCGGGACTTCATCGGCGAGGTCGGAGGCCAGACCCAGGAGCAGGTCCTGAGCTTCCTCGACGACACCGTCGATGCGGGCATCGGCGCGGTCCGTCTTGTTGATCACGAGGATCACGGGCAGCTTCGCAGCCAGCGCCTTGCGCAGGACGAAGCGGGTCTGCGGCAGCGGACCTTCGGAGGCGTCGACGAGGAGGACGACGCCGTCGACCATCGACAGTCCGCGTTCGACCTCTCCGCCGAAGTCGGCGTGGCCCGGGGTGTCGATGACGTTGATGACGATGGGTTCATCGCCGGCGGAGGGCCCGTTGTAGAGGACCGAGGTGTTCTTCGCGAGAATGGTGATTCCCTTCTCGCGTTCGAGGTCGCCTGAATCCATGACGCGTTCGGCGAAGTCGCCGTGTTCGCTGAACACACCGGTCTGCCGGAGCATGGCATCGACCAGAGTGGTCTTGCCGTGGTCGACGTGTGCGACGATTGCTACGTTTCGGCGGTTTTCCCGTCGTGTGATGGCTTCAGTCATCAAGAACCTTTTTGAGATAGAGAGATCGGTCCAGCCCGGACCCAACAGACAATTATACGGCCACCCGCACGCTCTCGCGTGCAGGTGGCCGTCAGCTTGGGCGAAGTCAGGCGTCCATCGTGGCTTCGAGAACCGCGTCCCTGGCCTCCCGACGCTTGCGCTGCTCCTTCGGATCCGGAACCGGAACCGCCGACAGCAGTCGCTGTGTGTACGGGTGGACGGGGTTCGACACGACCTGCGAGGACTTGCCGATCTCGACGAGGTAGCCATGGCGCATGACCGCGATGCGCTCGGCGATGCGCTCGACCACGGCGAGGTCGTGGCTGATGAACAGGCACGCAAAGCCGTATTCCTTCTGCAGACCTTCGAACAGGTCGAGGACCTTCGCCTGCACGGACACGTCAAGCGCCGAGGTCGGCTCATCGGCGATGAGCAGCTTCGGTCGCAGAGTCAGAGCACGGGCGATGCCGATGCGCTGGCGCTGACCGCCGGAGAGCTCATGCGGATAGCGGTTGCGCATGGAGGTCGGCAGTTCGACCGCAGTCAGCAGTTCCTCGACTCGCTTGCTCAGCTGCGGCCCCTTCATCCCCTCATGGAGGTAGAGAGGCTCTCCGATCGACTCCCCGACCGGCAGTCGCGGGTTGAGCGAGGAACCAGGATCCTGGAACACGATTCCGACTTCCTTGCGCAGGGGCCGCATCTGCTTGTTGCTCAGGCCTTTGATGCTCGTGCCGTTGACGACCATGTCGCCTTCGACGGTGGGCAGCAGCCCCAGAGCGGCACGCCCGATCGTCGTCTTACCCGAACCGGACTCCCCCACCAGGCCCACGACTTCGCCGGGAGCGATCATGAGATTGATGTGGTGAGCGGCGCGGAAGGCCTTCTTCCGGCCGATCGCGGGGTACTCGATCGCGGCATCGCGCAGCTGCAGAGCAGAGGGCTTCGAGAAGTCCGCCTGCGAACCGGGATGGTAGTACGTCTCCGTGGAGTCCATCTCGATCTCGGGGCGATCCTGCTCGGTCGCCTGAGCTCGAGCCTCTGCCACGGCCATATCGGCGGCACCGGCCTCGGAGAGACCATCGCCGCCTCCGCCGGTCTCCGACAGTCCGACCGGGTCGTCGGCGTGCGAAGCCTGATCGGAGCTGATATCGCTCAGAGAGGCTTCGACATCGCCGACGCTGCCGCCGAATGCTTCACTGTCGGTTCCCGCGCCGAGGTGGGGCACGGCCTCGAGCAGCTGCTTCGTATACGGGTGCTGCGGGCTGTAGAAGATCTCCTCCGCAGTGCCCGACTCCACCACCTTGCCGGCGCGCATGACGATGATGCGGTCGGCCATGTCCGCCACCACACCCATATCGTGGGTGATGAGGATGATGCCGGCGTCGAGTTTGTGCTTGAGCTCCCGCATGAGCTTGAGGATCTCGGCCTGCACCGTGACGTCGAGCGCCGTGGTCGGCTCATCGGCGATGAGCAGCTTCGGCTGACAGGCGAGAGCCTGCGCGATCATGATGCGCTGACGCTGACCACCCGAGAGCTGGTGCGGGAACGAATGGAACCGGTCCTCCGGATCCGGGATCTCGACGAGCCGCATGAGCTCGAGCGCCCGCTCCTTGGCCTCGTTGGGGCCGATGTCGAGGTGGACGCGCAGCGTCTCCACGATCTGGTAACCGGCGGTGTAGACCGGGTTGAGCGCCGTCATCGGCTCCTGGAAGATCACAGAGATGTCGTTGCCGCGCACCGCCTGCATCTTCTCCGGCGGCATCCCGATGAGCTCACGCCCATTGAGCTTCGCCGAGCCGGTGGCCCGACCATTGGTCGGCAGGAGGCCGAGCAGCGACATGCTCGACTGGGACTTTCCGGAGCCGGATTCGCCGACGATCGCCAGCACCTCGCCGGCGTTGACCGTGTAGTCGAGGTGCTCGGCGGCCATCCACCATTCGTCGCTGACCCAGAACTGGACTCCGAGGTCGTTGACCTCGAGGATCGGGGAGCCCTTCTTCGGCTGGGTCTCTGTCTTCTTCTCAGCCATCACTTGGCCTCCTTCTGTGCCATGCGCTCGGCCTTCTTCATCTTCCTCCAGCTCGGGATGGTCTTCATCCGCGGGTCGAACGCGTCGCGCAGACCGTCGCCGATGAAGTTCACGCACAGAGCGATGACGATGATGAACAGACCGGGCCACCAGAACAGCCACGGGCGCGTGGCGAAGGAGGTCTGGTATTCGCTGATGAGCTGACCGAGCGAGATGCCGGGCGGCTTGATGCCGAAGCCGAGGTAGCTCAGGGAGGCTTCGAGGACGATCGCCTGGCTCATGATCAGTGTCGTGTTGACGATGATGACGCCCATGGCGTTGGGCAGCATGTGCTTGAACATGATCCGGAAGTCGCTGGCCCCGGCCACGCGGGCCGAATCGACGAATTCGCGTTCGCGCAGCGACATAAAGTCACCGCGGACCAGACGTGCGAGGCCGACCCAGAGGATACAGCCCAGTGCCACACCGAGCAGCGGACCGTTCGCTCCGCCGACGAGGACACCGAGGATCGATCCGACCACGATGACCGGGAGGATGACGAAGCCGTCGGTGATGCGCATGAGCACCGAATCGATCCAGCCGCGGTAGTAGCCCGCGAGGGCGCCGACGACCGTGCCGATGATCAGGCACACGATACCGATGATGAACATGACGACGAGGGAGATCTGCGTCCCCTTCATCACTCGGGCGAAGTTGTCACGACCGATCTCGTCCTGCCCGAACGGATGATCGCCGAGCGAGAAGAAGTTCGCAAACGACCAGGTCGGGGCACCTCCGGGGTTGACCACCGGCCCGGAGGCCGTGTGGGTGAACTTCCACCATCCGGGAATGCCCGCGAAGCCCAGCGCACTGAAGGCGAAGACCGCCACGAGCACAAGGACGACGATGGAGATCATCGCACCTTTGTGACGGAGGAACTTGCGCAGGACGATCTTGCCCTGGGACAGTCCTTCGGTCTCTTTCGACTCGATCGCATTGTCCCCGACTTCGTCGAGAGCGAGAGCGTTCGGATTGTCGTTGTTGGTACTCATGCGTTCACTCGGATTCTCGGGTCGAGGACGGCGTAGAGGAAGTCCGCGACCAGGTTGGCGATGATGGCGAGCAGGCCTGTGATCAGGATGTAGGCCATGACCGGGTCGAGCTCTGCCTGCCGCAGCGAGTCGATGAAGAGCTTGCCCATGCCGTTCCAGCCGAAGATCGTCTCCGTGATGACGGCGCCGCCGATCATCGTGATGATGTCGACGGGGATGATCGAGGCCAGCGGCAGCAGCGCATTGCGCAGTGCGTGGCGCATGATCACCGTGCGTTCGTTGAGGCCCTTGGCCCGTGCCGTGCGGATGTAGTCCTGCCCCATGACCTCGAGCATCGAACCGCGGGTGTAGCGGGTGTACGAGGCGAAGGAGATGAGGACCAGAGCGATCGACGGCAGCAGGAGGTGGGTGAACGAGTCGAGGTTCGTGATCCAGAAGTCACCGTCGATGTTCGGTGCGGAAGCGCCGATCGTCGCGATCGGGCGATTGTTGATGGCCGGGTCGTCCGAATACTCCTGCCAACCCTGCAGCACGCGGTCGGCGAAGATGAGCACGGCCACGATGATGGCGGTGAAGCTCGTCGTGCGTGCGGTGTCCCAGGGATCCGGTCCCCGGAATGCCAGTCCGACGCCGATGGCGACCGCGATCGCCACGATGAAGAGCCCGAACATCCACAGCCAGTTCATTTCGACGTAGTAGAAGAGATTCATCAGCGGCCAGTAGAGCAGCGCGCCGATGACGACTGTCGTCAGCGAGGCATAGAGCACGCGGCGGTTCTTCAGGCCAGTCGACAGGTACGTCATGACGATGGCCGCGCCGACGCCGATGACGACCACGCCGAGGAGGCCGATGGTCGGCTGCTGCATCCAGCCGCTGGCGAGGATGTAGTAGATGGTGCCGAAGGTGATGAGCGCGGCAGCGGCGAAGGTGATGGCTCGACGCTTCGCGCTGCCTCCGAGCGCACCCATCCAGAACAGGCCCATGGCCACACAGCCGATGATGATCGGCCACCAGGATTCCAGGGTCGGATCGTTGATGAAGTTGTTGATGTCGATCGCACCGTACTGCTTGAGCAGCACCGCCACCCAGAAGACGGGCAGCGAGTAGAGGAGGAAGGAGACGAAGGTGATGAAGTAGTCGAAGCCCGAGTACTGGCGGATGGCCGAGATCATGCCCACGGCGATGCCGAGGATGATGGCCACGATCGTCGAGGCGGTGATGAGCTTGATCGTGTTGATGATCGCGCCCTGCAGCTGTTCGGTGACTTCCTGGCCGGACTTCCAGGCGATGCCGAAGTCACATTGGCCGATGGCGCAGCCGCCGACGCCCGCCAACCACTTGAAGTAGCGGACGACTGCGGGAGTGTCGAGGTCGAGGAGTCGTCGACGCGACTCGTAGAGGGCCTCGATATTCGGTGAGGTGCTCGCGCGCAGGTCCCAGAAGAAGTCGAGCGCGACGTTGAGGAGCAGGTAGAGGACGAAGGTGACGACGAGGAGTACGAGCGCCGTCGACAGCAGTCGTCGGAGGATGAATCTGATCATGATGAGGGTTCCGTTTCAATCTTCCGAAAACGCCGCTGTGGGGATCACACAGTGATCCCCACAGAAGGCTTGGGTGGAGAAGAACCGATCGCGCCAGTCGCGAATCAGTTGACTTCCCACTCCCAGTAGTTCCAGAACATCGTCGGCGACACGGACGTCGACTTCACGTTCTTCACGCTGTCACGGTAGATCGTCAGTTCGGGGAACTGGAAGATCGGCGCACCGAATGCGTCCTCGGTCAGCTGCTTCTCCATGTCGATGAGAAGCTCCTGCTGCTCATCTTCCTTGGACACGAGCAGCTTGTCGAGGATCTTGTTCATCTCCTTGCTCGAGTAGCCGCCGTAGTTGTTCTGAGCGCCGGTGCGGAAGTTCGCATCGTTCTCCGTGACTCCGGTGCCTTCGGACTGCCAGCCGAACAGCGAGACATCGTAGGTGCCGTCGCCGAGGCGGGTGCCCCAATTGACGTCTCCGACGTCCTTGATCTTGAAGCCGGCTTTCTCGGCCGATTCCTTGATCAGCTGGAACTCCTGCTGACGACGCGAGTTCGTGTTGTCGTACATGACACGCACGGTCGGAGCGTCGACGCCCGCTTCCTCGAGCAGCTTCTTCGCGGCCGCGACGTCACCATCGGCGCGTCTGCGACGCCGTTGACCTTGGTGATCGCGTCGTACATCGGCGAGCCGGGAACCTGCGAGTACGAATCGCGGGTGACGGCCTTGTCGTTGAGAGGCTTGATGATCTTCTCGACGATGTCCTCACGCGGCAGCGCCTTGAGGAACGCCTGACGGACCTTCTTCGCCGTCTCCTCGTCGCCACCGTGGGCAGCCGGGTCGAAGGGACCCTTGTTGTTGAAGGTGAAGTCGACGTGCTCGTAGGTCGCACCATCGGCGGCGTCGACCGTGACGCCGTCGATCTTCTCGGCTGCGGAGAGGACGTCAGCGGTCGCCTGCGGCTGAGTCATGTCGACTTCGCCGTTCTCGATCGCCTGGATCATGGCCATCGGGTCACCGTTGTAGCGGACCGTGACGGTCTTGACCTTCGGCTTCACCGGCCCGGTGTAGTTGTCGTCGAGTTCGAGGGTGACGTACTGTCCCTCTTCGAACTTCGTCATCTTGTACGGACCGTTGTGGACCAGCAGGTCCTTGTCCTTCGGCATCGACGTGAAGTCGAACCCGGTGTTCCAGGTGTTCGAAATCTTCGACAGGGCTTCGGTGTCCTTGTCCTTGATGGCCTTGAGGATCGCGTCCTTGCCCTTCTGGGCGTCATCGATTCCGAGCGCCTTCTTCGCCACGATATGGGCGGGCACACCGACGCCGTCGGCACCGGTGCCGAACTCGGTCTGCCAGTCAGCGTAGGGCTTCGAGTATTCGAGGGTGATCTCCTTCCCGTCTTCGGAGATCTCGGGGAACTTCTTGACCAGAGCCGAACCGGCGGTCGAGGAGTCGAAGTAGACGGTCTTCGCGTCGTTCTTCTTCACCGTTCCGTCGTCGTTGTTGTTGGATTCGACGGTGTTGAAGTTCGCCGAGGTGCCAGCCCAGGTCAGCGCCAGGTCAGCAGCGTCGACGGGGGTGCCGTCGGACCACTTGGCATCGTCGTTGAAGGTGTACTTGACCTTGAGCGGATCTTCCGAAACCTGCTCGACCTTGCCGAGCGCGCCTTCCTGAACCTCCAGGTTGTCGTCGTAGTACCCGAAGTTGTCATTCATCATGTAAGTGAGAATGGCGTTCGACGTCGCGTTGCCGTTTGCGGTCAGCGTGTTCATCGAACGGAAGGATTCGTTCCAACCGATGTTGACGGCGGTGTCATTCGATGCTTCATCGTCACTGCCTCCGCCAGGGGGTGTGCAGGCGGTGAGCACCATTGCAGCGGCAGCCACAGAGGCACCGGCCGCGAGGAAGCGTTTGTTCACGTTCTCTCCTTGTTGTTCTAGGGCGAGTCACCCTCGTTCTTACACTCCCAGACCGGAGTGCATTCCGGTCACATGCAGCGGGTCGGCAGAGACCGAAGCGCTTGTGACCGCGTTCATGCTTTTCACATGGATTGCATCAAAGTTAATTCACGGGCGACTGTGACGGAGTCCACATAATGAGCAAATTTCCGAATCGTTACCGTTTCGAGACCAAGAAAACAGGCAACTTTTGTTCAGTCTCAATGGATAGGATGATCAGGTGGCTGACAGTGAGATAGATCGCAATGAAACCGAGCCGACCGTCGTGCGGACGACGAGTTCGACGGCCCTCTTCTTCATCGTCGGCGGCCTCTGTGCCTTCGGTGTGCTCTCGATCGTGTTCGGCGATTTCACCCTGCGTGGTCTGGCCGCTGCGGGTATCCCGCTGGCCGTCGGCACCTTGGTCTTCGTCTTCTATCGCTATCCCCGTGTCGAGCTGCACAGACAGCAGCTCGTCCTGGTCAACCCTCTGCAGACCGTGACGATCCCGTGGAATCTCGTCGACGGCTTCGAGACGCACTTCGGTCTGAGTGTGCGCACTCATGAGAAGAAGTTCGCCTCATGGCCGCTGGCCGGCAAGGGCAAGAAATGGGAGAAGGATGAACAGGGCAGGCGTCAGCTCGTCGAGGATCCGAGCCCGGCCGTCGATGCCGTGCTCGATCGCTATGCGGCGCTCAGCGACGCAGAGCTGGCCAACCCCAGCGGACAGCGTGTCATCGAGACGAGGTGGAACATCGGCATCATCGCCGTGGGTCTGCTCTCCATCGTCTGGGCGCTCATCGGCTTCGCTGCGCTGCCGAGCTGAGCAACGCGCCGAGCGTTTTCGCCCTCCGCTGAGCCCTTGCCCTCTGCTGAGCTGAGGACGGAATCGCGGCCACCAGCCTGTGAGGTGACGGCGGGGCGTCGGTCACCAGCCGCGTTCGCGCCACTCCCCCAGTTTCGGGCGTTCCTCACCCAGGGTCGTCGAGGCCCCGTGCCCGGGCAGCACGAGCGTGTCGTCCGGAAGCTCGCCGAAGACACGGTCCTCGAGGTCGTCCATGAGAGAGGTGAAGTCCTCGGTCGACCAGGTCTTGCCCGGTCCGCCCGGGAACAGCGAATCCCCGGAGAACAGGATCGTCCTGCCCCCGTCGCGCAGTAGCAGCGCGATCGAGCCGGCAGTATGGCCGCGCAGTGCGATGGCCTGGAGGACGAATCCGCCGAAATCTCCGACGTCGAGGTGATCGACGGAGTGCGCGATCTCGACTCCTTCCGCCTCGGTGATGGCGGCCGCGTCCGCGGCACCGGCGATGGTCATCGCCTCCGGATAGTTCGCCGAGGTGGCCGGCAGCGCTCGAATATGATCCCAATGCCGGTGGGTGGTGATGATCGCCCGCAGCGTCGGTTCGGCCTCCGTGTCCTCGGCTCCGGAGGCGACGAGCTCCGTGATCGCCTCGGCATCGTCTGCGGCATCGATGAGCACCTGGGAGCCTGTCTCCTTAGCTGTCAGCAGGTAGACGTTGTTCGCCATATCGGAGACCGCGATAGAGCGGATGATGACGTGTTCGGTTTCGATCGTGTTCATGTCCATACTCCTCAATCTGTGCTGATATTGCCGACGGTTCAGTGACGGGTCACCAGGCGCCGCGGGTGTACTGCGGCGGATAGGGTCCGGGTTCGACTCCGAGGACGTGGGCGGCGCGCTGCGGCCACGAGGGTTCGCGCAGAGCGGCTCGAGCCATGAAGATCGCGTCGGCCTGTCCCGAGCTGAGGATCGTCTCGGCCTGCTTGGGGTCGGTGATGAGTCCGACGGCGCCGGTCGGGACGCCTTCTGCGCGGATCGCCGCGGCCAGGGACACCTGGTAGCCGGGACCGATGGGAATCCGCACCGGGTAGTTGCCGCCCGAGGAGACGTCGATGAGGTCGACTCCGGCCTCTGAGAGCGCACGGCTGACCTCGGCTGCTTCGGCGACGTCGAAACCGCCGTCGGTCCATTCGCTTGCCGAGATCCGCACGAACACCGGCACCTCGTCACCGACTTCGGCGCGCACGGCCGCATAGACCTCGTGGAGCAGTCGGGATCGACCGGCGAGGTCTCCGCCGTATTCGTCGCTGCGCTGGTTCGACAGCGGCGAGAGGAAGGAATGGAGCAGGTAGCCGTGGGCGGCATGGAGTTCGACGAGGTCGAACCCGGCGTCGATCGCACGGCGGGCTGCCGCGGCGAAGGCGGCGATCACCTCGGCGATATCGTCCTTCGTCATCTCAGCTGGTTCGGCGAGCTTCGGATAGGCGATGGGGCTGGCGCCGAGTGTCGGCCATCCTCCATCGGATTCGGGGACGCTGCCCTTCGGCTCACCTGTGAAGGGGCGATAGGTGCTGGCCTTGCGGCCGGCGTGGGCGAGCTGGATGCCGATGACGCTGCCCTGGGAATGGACGAAGTCGACGACCGCCGACCATGATTCGGCCTGATCGTCGTTCCAGATCCCAGCGTCCTGCGGTGAGATGCGTCCTTCGGGTACGACTGCGGAGGCTTCCGTGAGGATGAGCCCGAATCCGCCCTGCGCTCGGGCACCGAGGTGGACGAGATGCCAAGGGCCGGGCATTCCGTCTTCGGCTTCGCAGGAGTACTGGCACATCGGTGCCAGCCAGATGCGATTGGGAATCTCGGTGCCACGCAGGGTCAGCGGTTCGAACAGCTCAGTCATGCCATCAGTCTGCCAGTTCCCTCCGCCCTCAGGCAGCGATCCCGAATACCGGAACGGCGAGGAGGTACACGGTGGCGGTGATGAGGACGATGCCGATGACGTTGAGCCACAGTCCGCCCTTGACCATCTGTGCCACGGTGACATAGCCGGAGCCGAAGGCCACCGCATTGGGCGGGGTCGCCACCGGCAACATGAACGCGCATGTCGCGGCCAGGGCGACGGGAATCGTCAGCAGCAGCGGGTCCAGGTTCAGTCCCATGGCAACTCCCCCGACGACGGGGACGAAAGTTGCGGCCGTCGCGGTGTTCGAGGTCAGCTCGGTGAGGAAGAGGATGATAGCGGCGAAGATGGCGACGACGAGGACCGTCGGCAGAACGCCGAGGCCGCTCGTTGTCGTACCGATCCATTCGGTCAGTCCCGATTCGGAGAACTGAGCCGAAAGTGCGAGCCCGCCGCCGAAGAGCAGGAGGACTCCCCACGGCAGCTTCTCTGCGGTGTCCCAGTCGAGGAGGCGCACGCCGCGGTTCGCCCCACCGGGGATGAGGAAGAGCAGGAGGCCCACGGCCATGGCGATGCCTTCGTCGCTGATCGGCGGTTCCTCGAAGATCAGCGGCAGTGAGATCCAGCTGACGGCCGCGAGGACGAACATCGCGAGCACGAGCTTCTCACCGGTGGACATGGGGCCGAGTTTGGCCAGTTCCTCACGGATGAGTTCACGTCCGCCGGGAATCCTGTCGATCTCCGGTTTGAACAGCACCTTGACCAGCAGGAACCAAGCGATGGCCATCATCACCACTGCCAGAGGCACGCCGACGATCATCCATTGGCCGAAGCCGATGGAGATGTCGTGGTTGTCCTTGAGATAGCCGACGAGAAAGAGGTTGGGAGGAGTGCCGATGATGGTGCCCAGCGACCCGATCGATGCCGAGTAGGCGATGCCGAGCATGAGAGCGGTGCCGAAGTTCGATTTCACGACGGCACCGATGCCGGTGTCATCGCCGCCGTCGTTCGGGCTCCCGGCTGCACCTTCGGCGCGGTCCGCTGCTCCCTCGTCCTGGTCAGTGGCGTCGGCCAGGGCCGAGCCCATGACCTTCGACACGATCATGAGCACCGACATTCCGATCGGCAGCATCATCACCGCGGTCGCCGTGTTCGAGACCCACATCGAGATGAAGCCGGTGGCGATCATGAAGCCGGCGATCATCGGTCCCGGCCGATCGCCCATGATGCTCAGCGTCACGAGTGCGATGCGACGGTGCAGATTCCACCGCTGCATGGCCAGGGCGATGAGGAAGCCGCCGAGGAAGAGGAAGATGATCGGGTTTCCATAGGTAGCGCCGACCGTCTCCATCTCGACGTCCGTGCCGAGCACGGGGAACGCCACCAGCGGGACGAGCGACGTCGCTGCGATCGGCAGCGCTTCCGTCATCCACCAGGCCGCCATGAGCACCGCGACCGCTGCGGTCAGTTTGGCATCGTGCCCGACATCGGCCGGCATGATCGCATAGATCAGGGTGGAGAAGATGAGCCCGAGCAGGAATCCGGTCCACCGGATTCGCAGAGTGGTGTGGCTGATGCCGGGTTCTCGTTCCCCGGGAGAGCGCAGATCGACCTCGGTGGATGTGAACTCGGCGGAATTCGGGCGCGGGGACATTCTCACTCCTCATCGAGCAGGTGTGCCTGTGCTTTCGCACAGCCTACTCCAGATGCGGTCGCCCCATCGAGAGAGTCGCCATTGTCCGATGGCCGCCAGCGTTCCTAGAGCTGGCCGCAGAACTCCTGGATGTGGTCGACGACGATCTCGGGGTGTTCGACCATCAGCAGGTGCGCGGAATCCGGGACCGTGACGAAGTGTGCGCCCTCGATCTGTTCGGCCATCTCCGACATCGCCTCCGGGGTGCAACCGGGATCCTGGGCACCGGCCATGACCAGAGTCGGGGTGCTGATCGAACCGAGCTTGCCGCTCACGTCGTAGGTCTTCAGCGCCGAGGCTGCCGCGATATAGGCCTCGTCATCGACCAGTGCGAGGTCGGACAGGACGAGATGACCGGTGGCGATGTCCTCGCCGAGGAATCCGGCGGCGAACCAGCGATCGGCGGTGTCATCGACGAGGCTCCCTGTGCCGTCGGAGCGGACTTCGCCGATGCGTTCGTCCCAGGCGTCCGGGGTGCCGAACTTCTCGGCCGTCGCACAGGCGACGAGTCCGGTGAGTTTTTCGGGATGGTTGAGCGCAAGGGTCAGACCGACGGCGCCGGAGATCGAGACTCCGCAGTAGACGAAGGACTCCACACCGAGCTCGGCGAGGGACTCGACGACACCGGAAGCCAGCTGTTCGATCGTCACCGGTGCGGCCGCCTCGGCGAGGGAATCACCGGCGGGGACGGTGTGTCCGGGAAGGTCGGTGAGGTAGATCTGGAAATCGTCGGTCAGGCGTGCGGCGACGGACGTCCACAGGGGCATCCGGGTGCCCAGAGCGTTGCCGAAGACGAGGACGGGAGAACCGGGATTGTCGTTGAAGGCACGGACGGCGATGCGCATGGAGGCTCCTTGAGAACTGAAGGTGCGAGAGAATTTCGACTGGTGACGACGTGAGGTGACGAACTGGATTCGACGGGGAAGCTGAGTCGGTATCGGTCAGGAGTCTGTCGTTGAAAGCCTACCGCCGGAATACTCGAGATAACAGCTCGGGCACAGTGACTCATAGGTCACGGAATTGCCGTCGATGGCGACCTGATCACCGTCGAAGATGAACTGTCCGTCGACGAGGCGGCCGTTGAACATGGCCTTGCGACCGCAGCGGCAGATCGTCTTGAGCTCTTCGAGAGTGTGGGCGATCTCGAGCAGTCGAGCCGAACCGGGGAACGCCTTCGTCTGGAAGTCCGTGCGGATTCCGTAGCACATCACCGGCACTGAGGAGGCGGTCGCGATCCGCATGAGCGAATCCACTTGGACGGGGCTGAGGAACTGCGCTTCGTCGATGAGCAGGCACGCGACGGGGATCTTCGGGGCATCGATGGACTCGATGAGCGCATCGTGATCGACATAGTCCGCATGTTCGGCATAGATCCGCTCGACGTCGCCGTCGGCGGGAATGACGAAGTCGACCTCGCGGGTGACGCCCAAACGGGACACGATCTGCGATGCCCCCTTGGTGTCGATCAGGGGTTTGGCCAGCAGAACACGCTGACCGCGTTCCTCATAGTTGAAGGCCGCCTGCAGAAGAGCGGTCGACTTACCGGAATTCATCGCCCCGTACCGGAAGTAGAGTTTGGCCACTGTCGTCCTCTTTCTGTTGTCCGTGCCGACACAGAAGACTACCGGGTGCCACTCATCGATGTGAGCACCATCATCGGCCTGGGCCACCTACCGAAATGGCCCAGAAGGTAGGATGGAGGGCGATAAACCCCAAGAAGATGCGGAGTGGTCCTTAACTATGGCTAAAATCATTTACACGCGCACGGATGAAGCGCCGCTTCTGGCGACGTATTCGCTCAAACCCATCATCGAAGCCTTCGCCACGTCGGCCGGTGTGGAGGTTGAGACTCGAGACATCTCTCTCGCCGCACGCGTGCTGGCCCAGTTCAACGACCGTCTGCCCGAAGACCAGCAGGTCGGCGACGCACTGGCCGAGCTGGGTGATCTTGCCAAGACCCCTGATGCCAACATCATCAAGCTGCCAAACATCTCCGCTTCCGTCCCGCAGCTGAAGGCGACGATCGCCGAACTGCAGTCGCAGGGCTACGACTTGCCTGCCTACCCGGAAGAGCCTTCGACCGATGAGGAGAAGGACGTTCGGGCACGCTACGACAAGGTCAAGGGTTCGGCCGTCAACCCGGTGCTGCGTGAGGGCAACTCCGACCGTCGCGCTCCGCAGGCCGTGAAGAACTTCGCCAAGGCTCACCCGCATTCGATGGGCGAATGGTCGAAGGACTCGAAGACCCGCGTCGCCACCATGGGCTCGGACGACTTCCGCGCCAACGAGAAGTCCGTGATCATCGAGGCCGATGACACCCTGACGATCCGTCTGCGCACCGCAGCCGGTGACACCACGGTTCTCAAGGGGTCCCTGCCCGTCCTCGCCGGCGAGATCGTCGATTCGACGAAGATGAACGCCGCTGCGCTCGACGAATTCGTCAAGGACCAGATCGCCGCCGCCAAGGCCGACGGTGTCCTCTTCTCCGTCCACCTCAAGGCCACGATGATGAAGGTCTCCGACCCCATCCTCTTCGGCAAGGTCATCGAGGCGTTCTTCCCCGAGGTCTTCGCCGAATACGGTGACGTCCTCGCCGAGGCGGGACTGACCTCCGACAACGGACTGGCCGCCATCCTCGCCGGACTCGACACCCTGCCCGCCGATGCGGCTGCCGGGATCAAGGCCGGTATCGAGAAGGGACTGGCCGACGGACCGGACCTGGCCATGGTCAACTCGCACAAGGGCATCACGAACCTCCACGTGCCCTCCGACGTCATCGTCGACGCCTCGATGCCCGCGATGATCCGCGTCGGCGGCAAGATGTGGAACAAGGATGACCAGACCCAGGACACTCTGGCCGTCATCCCCGACTCCTCCTACGCCGGCGTCTACCAGACCGTCATCGAGGACTGCCAGGCCAAGGGCGCCTTCGACCCGCGGACCATGGGCACCGTCCCCACGTCGGTCTCATGGCGCAGAAGGCCGAAGAGTACGGCAGCCACGACAAGACCTTCGAGATCCCGGAGACCGGAACCGTCGAGGTCGTCAACGCTGCCGGCGAGGTGCTCATGAGCCACGAGGTCGCCGCCGGCGACATCTGGCGCGCCTGCCAGACGAAGGACATCCCCGTCCGCGACTGGGTCAAGCTCGCCGTCACCCGTGCCCGCCTGTCCGAGACCCCCGCCGTGTTCTGGCTCGATGAGACCCGCGCCCACGACCGCAACATCAAGTCGAAGGTCGAGGAGTACCTCAAGGACCACGACACCGAGGGGCTGGACATCCGCATCATGAACCCGGTGGAGGCCACTCAGTTCTCCATCGACCGCATCCGTGAGGGCAAGGACACCATCTCGGTGACCGGCAACGTGCTGCGTGACTACAACACGGACCTGTTCCCGATCCTCGAGCTCGGCACCTCGGCGAAGATGCTCTCCGTGGTTCCGCTCATCGCAGGCGGCGGACTGTTCGAGACCGGCGCCGGCGGCTCCGCTCCGAAGCACGTGCAGCAGCTCGTCGAGGAGAACCACCTGCGTTGGGACTCCCTCGGTGAGTTCCTCGCCTTGGCCGAATCCTTCCGCCACGAGTTCAACGTCCACGGAAACGAGCGGGCCGGCGTGCTGGCCGACACCCTCGATGCCGCGACCGGCAAGTTCCTCGAAGAGAACAAGTCGCCGTCGCGCAAGGTCGGCGAGATCGACAACCGCGGCAGCCACTTCTACCTCACCCTCTACTGGGCGCAGGAACTGGCCGCGCAGACCTCGGACGAAGCTCTGGCCGAGGCCATCGCGCCTGTAGCGAAGGCGCTGACCGAGAAGGAGGACGCCATTGTGGCCGAACTCCTCGAGGTTCAGGGCAGCCCGGTCGACCTGGGTGGCTACTACTACCCGAACGACGAGAAGACCGAAGCCGCCATGCGTCCTTCGGCCACGCTCAATGAGATCATCTCCTCGCTGAGCAAGACCGTCTGATCAACCGTCAGACAGATGTCTGATCGACTGTCTGATCGACTGTCTGATCGACATCATCTGAGGACGAGCCCCGGCAGCTGCCGGGGCTCGTCTGCTCTCTGCAATCACTCTTTCCCTGTTCCCGTCCCATGGCCCCATCAGCAGATATGATGGGCCCATGAGTACTCAAGACCCGCGTGGCGATTCGCAGACGCCCGAAGAGCTCCTGTCCGAAACCGATTCAGTCCTCGGCAGCGATACTCCCGCGACGGGCGAGACCGCAGCTGTGGACAAGACCCGAGAGATGTCGCAGCACGAGCAGCGTGAGCAGACACAGCCTCCGGCAGGACACACCGGTGAGCTCCCGTCGACGAAGGCCGGATCCGGAATGTCTGCGGGAATGTGGGTCTCCCTCATCCTCGGTGCCGTCATCGTCGTCCTGCTGCTCATCTTCATTCTGCAGAACAACGTCCCGGCCGAGTTCAAGTACTTCGGCTGGCAGTTCGAACTGCCCCTGGGCGTGGCGATGCTCTTCGCCGCGATCGGCGGCATCCTCATCGCCGGAATCATCGGTTCGGTGCGGATCTTCGTGCTCAACCGGAAGCTCAAGAAGATCAACAAGGCCCTGGGCCGCTGATCGATGGCTCACCACCCCAGTTTCACCGTACTGCCCACCGACCTTCCCGTGACGCTCGTCCTCGCCGACACCTCGGCTGAGGCGGCGTGGGCGCGCGAAGCCGATTCCGTGCTCACCGAGCAGGAACGCAACTATGCGAAGGAATTCGACGCCGAGGCGGCCGCCACCTGGTCGGCCGGCCGTGTCGTCCTCCGCCATGTCCTCGGTGCACATCTGGAGCAGGATCCTGCTGCGATCGAGATCCGTCTCGATTCGGCGGGCAAGCCCCGCCATGACGAGTGTGAGTTCTCCGTGTCCCGGTCGCGTCGCCTCGTCCTCGTCGCTGTCTCCGACGATCCGGTCGGACTCGACATCGAAGCGGTTCCCGAGCGCGATGTCGCCCTTGAGGCGATGCAGCTGCTCCACGAAAGAGAACGGGTCGAGCTCGAAGCGCTTCCCGATGACGAATTCGCCGCCGGCTTCGTCCGCGTGTGGGCACGCACGGAGGCCTTCCTCAAGGCATTGAGCACGGGGTTGGCTCGCGACCCCGGTCTCGACTTTATCGGCGCTGGGCCGCAGCCGAACTCACCGCATCCGGATGTCGACATCCACGATCTTGAGGCCGGCATTCCCGACGGTCATATCGCCGCCATCGCGTTCAACCGCTGACCCCAGCGGTCCCGCCGATCAAGCATTGTCGCGTTCGTCTCCCCGCCGCACGCCCTAGGTGAGCAAAGTTCGCGTCATCAAGCCCTACAGCGGATATGTGGCCGTAGACGACCGCAAATGTGCGCCGACGCTTGATCGACGGAAGTTGTGCGGCAGTGATCAGGGATTCTGCGACTCGTCTTCGCTGAAGGACGGGCCGTTCTCGCCGGTTGTGAAGACCACGGCGATGCCCAAAGATCCCACGCCCACCAGTCCGAAGAGAATCCAGGCGCCTGCGGGGTTGCCCGCAGCGGCGAGGATGAGGCCGACGACGACAGCGACGATGAGGAGTGCGTCGAAGACCATCGGGAACTTCAGATAGCGCTTCTCCCCCTTGCCCACGGCATAGGAGATCTGGGTGGCGGCACTGAGGAAGAGCAGCACCAGAGCGGTGATGACCAGCCAGCGCGGGGCGAGGAAGAAGTCCTCGAGCCCGCCGAGGAAGATGAAGCCGGCCACGGCCAGCAGCAGCTTGATGATGCCGTCGACTGCAAATCCGGAATTCCTCATGACTGAATCCTACTCAACAGGGTCTTCACCTCGCCGAGGGCCTCCCGCAGCACGGGGGCCTCGACGTTCGAATGGGCGATGACGAGTCCGTGCCGGACTTCATCACCTCCGGTCCAGCCGCGAGCCAATGAGGCAACGAGGATGCCCCGGTCGGCCAGATCACGCAGCAGACTCGCGGCCTGTGCCTGAGACGTCTCGATGACGAGCGTCCGGCCGTCGTGGACGAGACCGGGGATCGGGCCGATCTCAGCCACGACCTCCTCGGCGGCCCGGAGTCGCCGCCGCCCCCGGGAGATGCGACGGCGCAGCCCACCGGAGCCCAGGTAAGAGGCGATGGCCATCTGCAGAATCGGCGAGAACGCGGGCCCGAGGGCCGTGCGCATGCTCATCAGCCTCTCCGAGATCGGTCCGCGAGCGATGACGTATCCGGTCGATACGGCCGAGGTCAGCAGAGCGGAGAAGGTGCCGATATGAACGACCTGAGCAGAGCTGCCGGTCGTCGATGCGAGGTCGAAGAGGGTCGGCAGCACGGTGCGGGTGAAGCGGGCCTCGCTGTCATAGTCGTCCTCGATGAGAATCGCATCGCCGCGGGCCGCCCAGTCCAGCAGTCGGGCGCGCTGGTCGACCGGCATCGGTGTTCCGTGTGGGAACTGGTGATTCGGTGTCACAACGGCCGCGCCGACGTCGGCCGGCGCCGATGAAGAATCGACTAGGTCGAGGGGTACGAGTTGGTAGCTGCTCATGGCCTGCCGCAGGCCCGGGAATCCCGGGTTCTCCACGGCGATGGAGCCGCTGACGCCGATGCTCAGCAGCAGCCGCAGGCCATCGCGAGACCCGCTGGTGAGGATGATCTCGTCGGGGTCGACGGCCATCCCACGAGTCAGTCGCAGGTAGTCCGCGATCGCCCAGCGAGCACGAGGTTGACCCAAAGGGTCGATCGGGCCCGTGTCGAGGTCGAGTGATTCCCTCCACGCCCGGCGAAAGGCCGGTTCGCGCAGCGGATCGTCACCGCCGAATCCCGGACGCAGATCGACATAGTTGCGCAGGCGCCGCCTCGGTGAATCCGGAACTCGATTCTTCGGGCGCGCAGATGTCGAAGCGGCGGGCAGGTCGGGGTTGATCCTCGTCGCCGAGCGCTCGGCGGTGATGAGGAATCCCTCTACGACGAGCTGCGCGTAGGCTGTCTCCACGCTGCCGCGTGAGATTCCGAGATGTTTGGCCAGTCGACGGCTCGAGGGCACTGCATCCCCCGGGCGCAGGGTCCCTTCCGAGATAAGACGGCGCAGGTCCTGAGTGAGCTGATCCGGCAGCGGGGTCGGCAGACCCTTGTCCACGTTCACCGGCAGAGCGATTCCCTCAGCCTGGGTACCGCCTCGTGACTTCGAAACCATCAGTCGATCATAGTGCGACCCCGTCCATCTGGCCTAAAATTCTCCTCGGTATCTGGCCCTCCCGTTGAGCCACCTCTCGGGTTAGGCTGGTCTGGAACGGCCGTTCACCCCGAAGAACCATGATCCCTCCGACACCCGGCAGCAGAGCCGAATCGCTCTGTGCTGCACTCGGTGTCGCCCGGATCGACTCCGCGACAGTGAATGGACTTGCACCACAATGACCGAAACACAGACCCTCCTCAACACCGGACTGGCTCAGATGCTCAAGGGCGGCGTCATCATGGACGTCGTCAACGAAGAGCAGGCACGCATCGCCGAGGCGGCCGGTGCCTCCGCCGTGATGGCCCTCGAACGCGTCCCCGCCGACATCCGTGCCCAGGGCGGAGTCGCCCGGATGAGCGATCCCGATCTCATCGACTCGATCATCAGCGCCGTATCCATCCCCGTTATGGCCAAGGCCCGCATCGGACACTTCGTCGAAGCACAGATTCTTGAGACCCTCGGCGTCGACTACATCGACGAATCCGAGGTCCTCTCCCCCGCCGACTACGTCAACCACATCGACAAGTCCGTCTTCAAGGTGCCGTTCGTCTGTGGTGCGACCAACCTCGGCGAGGCTCTTCGCCGCATCACCGAAGGCGCCTCGATGATCCGTTCGAAGGGCGAAGCAGGCACCGGCGACGTCTCCGAGGCGATGCGCCATCTGCGCACCATCAACTCCGAGATCCGCGCACTAGGCGCGAAGAGCGAAGACGAGCTCTACGTCGCAGCCAAGGAGATCGCTGCCCCGTACCACCTGGTCAAGCAGGTCGCCAGCCTCGGCCGACTGCCCGTCGTGACCTTCGTCGCCGGCGGCATCGCCACCCCGGCCGATGCAGCGATGATGATGCAGCTCGGAGCCGACGGAGTGTTCGTCGGCTCCGGAATCTTCAAGTCCGGCAACCCGGAGGCCCGCGCGAAGGCCATCGTCGAAGCCACCACGCACTTCGATGATCCGGAGGCCGTGGCCAGAGCATCCCGCGGACTCGGCGATGCGATGGTCGGCATCAACGTCGCCGATGTCCCCGCCCCGCATCGCCTGGCCGAGCGCGGCTGGTGAGAGTCGGCGTCCTCGCTCTCCAGGGAGCCTTCCGTGAGCATCTGCTCATGCTCGGTTCCCTGGGGGTCGACACTCTCAAGGTCACCCGGTCCGACCACCTCGCCGGCATCGATGCACTCATCCTGCCCGGCGGAGAGTCGACGGCCATGGTGCGCATCGCCGCCGGCACGGATCTCTTCCCGACTCTCCGCGAACGCATGGCCGGTGGTCTGCCGGTCTTCGGCACCTGTGCGGGACTCATTCTCTTGGCGGACCGGCTCAGTGACGATTCGCTGGGTGGATACGATCGCCTCGGCGGGCTCGCTATCACCGTGGCCCGCAACGCCTACGGTCGACAGCGGGAGTCCTTCACTGCACCGTTGACGGTGCGGGGACTGGACGAACCGGTTGCGGGCACGTTCATTCGGGCTCCGCAGATCCTCGATCTCGGGCCCGACACCGAGGTGCTCGCTTCACACGATGACACTCCCGTCCTCGTCCGGCAGGGTGCGGTCTGGGGTGCCAGCTTCCACCCGGAGTTGGGCACCGATGGACGAATCCATGCAGAATTCCTCCACCACCTCGGTGCCGCTGTGTAAAAATTGACTCATGACTGAGCAGGCATTGCAGACACTCAAAGACGGATACACCTTCGATGGGGAGACTCTCGACCTGGGGGTCGCCCTCGACGGGGAGGAACCTTCGAAGGAGACGCCGATCTCCATCCCGTTGTCCATGCTCAACCGGCACGGTCTCGTCGCCGGTGCCACGGGAACCGGCAAGACCGTGACCCTGCAGGTACTCGCCGAGCAGCTGTCCCGGGCCGGAGTGCCGGTCTTCGCCTCTGATATCAAGGGCGATCTCTCCGGCATCGGCGCCGCCGGCGTCGAATCCGACAAGCTGCGCAAGCGCCTCGATGCGGCCGGTCAGGACTGGCAGCCCAAGGACAATCCGACGGAGTTCTACACCCTCGGCGATTCGGGACTGGGCACACCTCTGCGGGCGACCGTGACGTCGTTCGGACCGATCCTGCTGTCGAAGGTCCTCGAACTCAACGACACCCAGGAGTCCGTCCTCTCGCTGGTCTTCCACTATGCCGATCAGGCGGGACTGGCGCTGCTCGACCTCTCGGATCTCAAAGCTGTTCTCACCTTCCTCACCTCCGACGAGGGCAAGGCCGACCTCGAAGGCATCGGCGGGGCGTCGAAGGCCACCGTCGGAGTCATCCTGCGCAAGATCTCCGAGCTCGCTGCCCAGGGCGGTGACGTGTTCTTCGGCGAGCCGGAGTTCGACACCGCTGATCTGCTGCGCACCGACGACAGCGGTGCGGGAATCGTCTCCGTGCTCGAGCTGCAGAAGCTCAGCCAGTCGCCGGCGCTGTTCTCCACATTCCTCATGTGGCTGCTGGCCGATCTGTTCCAGGATCTGCCGGAGGTCGGCGATCCCGACAAGCCATCGCTCGTGTTCTTCTTCGATGAGGCTCATCTGCTCTTCGCCGGTGCGTCGAAGGCCTTCCTCCAATCGGTGACGCAGACGGTCCGACTCATCCGGTCGAAGGGTGTCGGCATCTTCTTCGTCACGCAGACTCCGAAGGATGTGCCTGAGGATGTGCTCGCACAGTTGGGTTCGCGCATTCAGCACCAGCTGCGAGCACATACACCCAACGATGCCAAGGCACTCAAGGCGACTGTGCAGACCTTCCCGAAGTCCGACTACGACCTCGAAGAGCTGCTCACATCGCTGGGCATCGGCGAAGCCGTGGTCACCGTCATGGATCCCGATGGTGCTCCGACTCCGGTGGCGCCGACGCGGATGCGGGCTCCGGAATCGAAGATGGGGCCGATGAGCGAGGACGAGATCAAAGCGGCGGTGGCGGAGTCGCCCCAGCATGAGAAGTACGGCACCGCGATCGACAACGAATCTGCTCGCGAGATCCTCGCCAAGCGCCTCGAAGGCGGGTCAGAAGCTCACGCCGAGGAGCAGCGGTCGGCACCTGCCGATGCCCCCGCCGGCAGCCAGGGCGGCGAGGCGTCTGCGGACAAGATCGACTTCCCGGATGAGTCCGGTGGCTCCCGGAAGAAGTCGGCGAAGAAGGATGATGAGAACCTGTTCACCCAGGTGGTGAAGTCCTCGGCGTTCAAGCAGTTCACGCGGACCGCCGCACGCGAGATCGCGCGCGGCATCTTCGGCACTTCACGTCGTCGGCGCTGACACCAGCAGACTCTTGTCTCCGGCGTTCACCCGCAGGTCCAAGCAGTCGCCGATGAAGTCTCCGTCGAGGTGTGCCGGCGTCGGTGATTCGACCGAGACCGTGGTTTCTGTCGTGTTGCGATAGTTCATGAGCGGGTGCGCCTGTGGTCTGCCCTGCAGGCATGCTGCGGCGATTCCTGCCCATGCTCGGCAGCGGGTGCTGAGTCGTTCAGGGAGTGGGCCAACCGTAAGCATGGAGAAGGTCTCCGCATCGATTCGTGCCTGAGGAAACACGGCGATGGGTCCTGCAGGACGAGCGACCTTCGACGCCATCACCGACCACACCGGCGCCGAGGCGCTCGACTCTTCGCCCGAGGTGTCCCCTGTTCTCGATGTGTCGCCTGAAGTCAGAGTGTCCGCTGTGCTCGCGGTGAAGTTCGCAGCGAAGAGGGCTCTGGCTGCGCCCCACGCATAGCCGAGAAGTCCGGGGGCGGAGTGGTGGTGGGCGATCGCCGGGCGTCTCCCCCGATTCCTGCAAGGCTGATGAACTCGGCGCGATGCCGGCTGCCGTCGGCCCGTTGGAATTCCGCAGTATTGATCGGGACGCCGCGTGAGTTCCTCGGACCTCCTCGAATGATCGATGCCACCGTATGCACGCAGTGGTCGATTGCGTGCCGGATTGAGCGGAGGCCGACGTGGCGGCTGAGCACGTTTGCGGTTCCGGTCGGGATGAGGAATGTGAGCGTTCCTGCCTCAGCGAGCACTGGGGCGCCGCTACGGATGGTGCCGTCTCCGCCGAGGATGATGACGGTCTCGGCTCCCCATTCGATGAGCTGTTCGGCTTGCCAACGGCCGGAACGTTCGACACTCGTCGTCATGCTTCGATAGTGCGCGCCGGTTAGTCGCAGTTCCGGTACGAGGTCGGCGTACGCTCGCAGCGTCGCCGGATGTTTGGGGTTGAGGATGATCCCAACGGCGAGTCTCCCCAGCGGCAGGGCCGGTCGGTCATCCGATTCAACCTGGCCGTCCATCGGTGTGCGCGTCCGGAGGAGTTCGTCCATTGTCGGTCGTGTCTGCGTTCTCAGGCGAAGGCCGGGTGGGTAGCGCTGACCGCTTCGACGGTCTTCAGGTCGACCGTTTCCCCGGGGAATGTGTCGACGAGGACTCGCGGTCCGGTCTTCCGGGGTGATCGCTTCCACGTGGCTCGTGCACGGGTGCCGGTCACCACCGTGTTCTTGAACATTCCGTTGCCTCCTGGCACAACGAGTTTTTCGTGGGCGGGGTCGAGTGTGGCGCTGCGGTCCTTGTATCCGAGGATGAGCTCGTCGAAACCCGGCAACAGCATGGTCTCCCGTGCCGCAGCCTCCCATTCGGTCAGTCGGTCTTCCAGGTCGGTTGCGTGCACGTAGTCAACGCCGTCGATGTCGGTGCTCACGATCTCTCCGGCGTCGATTCCGGCTTGGATCGCCTTTCTCATCCGCGTTTTCGGCAGTCCTGTCCACCGTGTCGCGTCGTCGAGTGTCACCGGTCCGTGGCTGGTGACGAAGCGTCTCATCCATTCGTGGTCGGCCGCCTCGGCGTCCAGGTTCGTGGGTGTGGGCACCCAATCGGCGGCGAGCACGTATTTCATGTCATCTTTGCCCTCGATCATGGGTGCTTGGACGATGATGTTCCGCAGCGCCAGCGACGTGATGAGGTATCTGGCGTGGCCGTATTCGTCTCCGGCACCGATGGGAGCGAATGCTTCGAGCAGCTCTTCACGGGTCAAGGGTCCACGGTCTCGGATGGCCGCGGTGGCGAGTTCCGCCGCAGTTCCGAGCATGGTGTCGGTGATGCCGAAATACTCGCGCCTCTTGGCGGTGGATTTCATGGTCCGTTCCCCGGTGAGGCCGAGGATCCACCCGATGTCCTTGGCAGCGGTCAGATGGATGGTGCCGCGTTGGGTCCAGGAGCGCACGATCTCTCCGGCGTCGATGGCGGCGCGGACGGCACCCACGCCTGCAGCGACATCAGGACCCAGACGCAGGGCGATGGAGACCAGGGCTCCGCCGAGAGCTTGGGCTTGGACACAGCCGAGATGCTCGACGACGGCACCGGCGGGTGAGAGGTCGGTTCCTGTCGGTGACGGAGGCGGAGGTCCGACGAGTCCCTGCGAGATCAGACGGGCCGCCGAGATCTGATATGCGTCCATGATCCAACGGTAGTCCACGCCGGTGACACGACGATTGTGAAAAGACGACAGCAGCGGAATCGCGTGTGGGGATCGAACAGTCGAACCGGTCAGCCCAGAATGTCGACGAGTCCGGGCACCCGCACGCGTGGAAGGGTGCCCGAAGTTGTGAACTCGCCCCAAATCCGGCGCAGTTCGGGACCGGCGATATCGGTGGTCGAACCATAGTCGAGGAAGGAGCTGTGCCAGACGTCGCCAGGGAAGATCAGCGGCAGGTCTCCGGAGTGGGCGGCATCGAAGAAGCTGCCGTCTCCGCGGGAGACGATGAGCAGGCGGGCACCTTGACCTCCGGACATTCGGTGGCGGTCGTAAAATTCGCGTCCGGCCCGGGTATAGACCGCCGAGGTGATTCCTGAGATGAGGGATTCGAGCATCGGTGAGGTCAGGGAGCGTTTATGGAGGCGACGCAGCGCGGGTACGAAGCCGGCGAAGAACGCGATCTCGCGTTCCGTACGGGTCATGAGCACGTCGAACTTCGGGGCGACCTCGGCCCAGGCCTCGGCCGCTTCTGATCGTGTGGGCAGCGGGTACTGGTCGTAGCGGACTCCGAAGCACATTCCGGCATGCAGTCCTCCGACGAGGGCGGCCTTATGCACTTCCTCCTGCGCCTGGAGGATGTCGTCGACGCTGCCTGCCGGGTCGATCTTCTGGGCGACTCTGTTCATCGCCCAGTTCATCGCGTCCGTGCCGCCGGCCAGTCCCAAGGGCGATGAGGCCATGAGCACCCGGTGGAAGAGTCCTTCGGTGCCTTCGGCGATCATGAGGTGAGCGCAGGCGTCTGCCCCGGCGCTCTGGCCGGCGATCGTGACATTGTCCGGGTTGCCGCCGAAGGCGGAGATATTCGACTGCACCCACCGCAGAGCGGAGATCTGGTCGAGCACTCCGAGGTTGAGGTGGTCGTCTCGACCGGTGCCGAGGTAGCCGAGGACGCCGAGTCGGTAGGTCACGGAGACGACGATGATGTTCTGCTCGGCGGCCAGGGCGTGCGGGTTGTAGATCTCCGCATCTCCGGCCCCGGCGACGTAGGCTCCACCGTGGATCCACACGAGGACGGGCAGCCCCGCCTCGGTGGTGGTGTCCTTCGGCATGGTCACGCTCACGCGCAGACAGTCTTCGCTGATGGGGAGCCCGCCGAGCTGATCGAAGGTCATTCCGGCGTTCGGGTCGCGGCGCAGCTGCGGGCTCGCCGGGCCGGGCTGACCGCCGTCGATGAAGTCCACAGGGGGTTCATCGACGGGAGGGAGGAAACGGCGGGCGCGGGCGTAGCGGATGCCTCGGGCGCGGATCACGTCGCCGACGACTTGGGCACGCACACGTCCGCACGGGGCGCCGATGTCCCGTGTCTCCTCCATACGGTCAGCTTACTTGTTGGGAACGACCGGAGGCTCGGCCGACCAAGGGAAGACGATCCACTGATCGGTGCGCTTCCACACGAAGTCCGGGTCGATGATCGATGCGGACTTCGCGTAGATGACGGCCGACTGGGCTTCCGCGCCGTGTTTGCGCAGCAGTTCGAGCACGAGGGCCAGGGTGCGGCCGGAATCGGCGACATCGTCGACGACGAGGAGCTTCTTGCCCTTGATCGCTTCGATGTCGAGCATCGGGGCGAGCAGGATGGGGTCGGGCAGGGTCTCGTGGACGTCGGTGTAGAACTCGACGTTGATGGCGTCGGAGAGCTTGAGCCCGAGGGCGTAGGCCAGAGCTCCGGCGGGCAGCAGTCCGCCGCGGGCCACGGCGATGACGATCTCGGGGTCGTAGTCGGAATCCGCGATGGTCTGCGCCATCTCACGCGCCGATTGGCCGAACATGTCCCAGCTGAGAATCTCTTTTTCGTCGAGATCGGTCGAATCGGCGTGGTAGGCCATGGATGCTCCTCGTGTCTGCCCGGTTGTGGTTCGAGCTTCAAGGATACGCTGTCGCCGGTTCAGCGCAGAAATACCTCGAGCCCCGCCATCTCCTGCGCTTGTGAACCGGTGTGGGTAGGCGGGCTCGGGTTGACCCAATACTCACCGGTGTGGGCATTGCGCTCGAGCAGGCGATAGTCGATGAGTTCACGCCGCAGCAGAGCGAAGTCAGGATGGAACTCCCCAAGGATGACGTTGAGCTGCTTCTCGTCGTAGACCCGGTCGGGGTCGAGGGCGGCGAGAACTTCGATAAGGACGAGCACGAGGGCACGTCGTTTCGTCGGAACGGAGACGATGTAACCGTCGGGCATGAACGTTCTCAGTGTCTTCGTCCGAAACCGCAGTATCTGCGGATCAATGCTGGAATCGGTGCTTGATTGTGCACTCCGGTTCTCGGCGAGCAGTGCGGTGCGGGCCGTGGTGAAGTTCTCACCGGTTTCGGTCATCCGCGCGCGAACGAGCTTCTTGAAATCCTTGTCCTTGGTCATGGTGTCGCTCCCTTTGGCGACCAAGTCTCCCCCAGCACGAAACCTGGTCAGGAAAACACCGTGCCGGCTTCGTCCGAGGATTCTCTCCCCTTCGCCATGCGGTCGGTGTGCTGGGAACACGACCTCGGCTGGGCGTTGGATGCGCCGACCACCAGTATAGGCACAGCCGTCATCGGTTCTCGAGGTTGTTGCTGGTTCTCAGTTCTCGAGAGCTTCGAGGTACATCCACCGTCCGGCTCTGCGGACGAATGCGGAATTCTCTTCGAGGACATGATCGCCGAGGTGGTCCCGGAATCGCGCACGGAAGTGCACAGTGCCAGTGCCGTCGTCTGGTCCCCCGTCCGTGGTGGACACGATCTCGAGTCCGAGCCACGTGGTGGCGTCATCGATGCCGACGTCATCGGGTCGGGTCTTGGCGTGCCATGTGCGGAAGAGGTGGTCTTCGTGGCCGCGGACGAAGGCCGTATACCGGGAGCGCATGAGCGCCTCGGCGGTGGTGGGCCACGATTCGCCGTCGAGGGCCGGACGGCAGCAGTCGTCGTAGTCGGTACCGGGTGGCATTCCGGAGCAGGGGCAGATCATCCCCCGATGATATCGGTGCACCGACAGCGGCAGATAGCGTGCGAAGATGGAGTCATGACTTCACTGTTCCTGTCTGGAGATCCGAAGGCCGATGCACTGTTGGCCGAAGACCGCTTCGCTCTGCTCGTTGGAATGCTCCTCGATCAGCAGGTGACCATGGAGAGCGCCTTCGCCGGACGGCCAAGCTGGCCGAACGGCTGGGAAAGCTCGATGTCGACGAGATCGCGGAGATGAATCCGGATGACTTCCTCGACATCTTCGCCCAGACTCCTGCGGTGCACCGGTTCCCGAAGTCGATGGCGGGACGCGTGCAGAAGCTGGCGGCGACCATCGTCGACGAATACGACGGCAATGTCGAGGCGATCTGGTCCGACGGCAACCCCAGCGGTGCTGAGGTCCTCAAGCGGCTGAAGAAGCTGCCCGGGTTCGGAGATCAGAAGGCCAAGATCTTCCTGGCGCTTCTCGGCAAGCAGTTCGAACTCCAGGCCGAGGGCTGGCAGGAGGCCGCCGGTGACTACGGTGACCCGGAGGCCCGCCGCTCAATCGCCGATGTCGTCGACGATGTCACTCTGCAAGAGGTCCGTGCCTTCAAGAAGCAGCAGAAGGCCGCGGCTAAGGCGGCAAAGGCCGCGAACAAATAGCGATAGCTGCTGAGGGACAGGTGCTTGCACGCACTCGGACGTGAGTTATCCACAGATTCGACTTCGCCTGTTCTAAAAAGCATGCCTGTCGAATAATGTAGGAAATCCGGGTGTCGGCCGATGGGGTCGCGCCGCAGTTGCAGACCACAGAGGCGTGGAATGAGAACTGGATCGTCCCGACCGCATCGTCGACCTGCCCAAATATTCGTTGCCGTTTTCTCCGCGCTGAGTTTGGTCTCGGTCGTCGGTTGTGCCGACAATTCTCCGGTAGCCGCGCCGACGTCGACCCTGCCCGCAGAGCAGCCCGACGCAGGGTCGACCGATGACCCCGCCGAGGTGGCCATCCCCGACTACGAAACCGACCTCGAGCTCGATAAAGAGGAGAAGAAGGCCGTCGAGGGTGCCCTCGTGGCGTTCGATGATTTCATCCAAGCCATCAATACAGCATATTCAGGGAACTCCACTGCAGCGAATGATTTTCCCAAGTTCGCGTCTGGAGATGCATTGGAATCAATTCAGACTGAAGCCAAGACTATAGCTGCCGACGAAGCTACTTTTGAAGGCCAAATCGCACCATTGAAGGTCGAAATATTTGAGGTCACCAAGCTAAAGGAATCATCAAATCCTGCAACGGTCATCGTGAATTTTTGTGTTGACACCTCAAAGTGGAAATTGACCCCTACAGGGCAGTCACCAACGTTGAATCCCGATGGAAAAGTGACGATGCAACACACGATTCAAAGTGATAGTGGGAACTGGAAAGTCGACCAGCAAACTCTCTGGGAACGACGGTGCTAACCAAAGCGGCTTCCCACACACTACTTTCTCTTTCGATCATCGCCATCTGCTTGCTTATGACTCCGACCCCAGTAGCGGCTGCACCAGGTTGCACTATAGGCGACACAAGCGGTTGCGAAGCTGTGAAGCCTCCAGCGCCCAAGCCTCCTCCTGGTGGTGGCGGGGGCGGTTCTGGCGGCGACGGAGGTTCCGGAGGTAGCGGCTCTGGCGGCGGTAACGGCGGTGGCGGTTCCGGAGGCGGAGGTGGCGCCGACGGAGGAGGCGGTGGCCTGCCCGACTGCCCCACTGAAGATGTCGGTTATCTGTGTGTGAGCGAGCCCGGCCCCGGTGGCGGAGGGGGCGGTGGCGGCGCTCCGGCTCGGCCCGATCCCCCGACGCACATCCCTGAATCGCAGTTTCAGAATTTCGACATACCGGCTCCCACAATCTACGCCTGGCCGAAGGATTGGGCTGTCGTCGGCAAACCAGCCGCCTTCTGGACGGACATCGACGTCAGCTACATTGACATGACCCTGCTGACCTATGCCGTCAAGGTCAAAGTCACCCCAGAGCGTTTCAACTGGGACTTCGGAGACGGCTCGGGCACGACCACTACTGCGAAGGGCGCGAAGCCACTGCCCGGCGGCACACCCCAGATCGGACACGAATACCAAGAATCCGGCAAAGTGTCGGCGTCGATGACCGCAACATTCAGCGGTGAGTTCTCAGTCGACGGCGGCCCTTGGCTTCCTATCGATGGTTTCGCTCACGTCGCCAGCAACGATATCGGCATCGAGGTCTACCGATATCACCGCTACCTTGTCGACGAAGACTGCTATTCCAATCCCCGCGGCCGGACTGTGCCCGATCTGCCCGATGACGCCGTGACGTTCTCGTTCGGTAAGGCTCGGCCCATCGCCCGGCCATGATCAGTGAGCCCTTGACGAGAGAAACCTGAAACAATTGCCCCATGGTGTGCCGAATCAACGAGCTCCTCATCGATTCTCATTGGCCTGTCGTCATCATCGGAGCAGGCCAAGCCGGACTGTCCGCAGCACATTACCTGTGGCGCGACGGCCTCGCACCGGGCAAAGATTTCATCATCCTCGATGCCGGAGACGGCCCTGGTGGTGCCTGGCGAGAACGGTGGGACTCATTGACCCTGGGTACCACCAACCACATCTCCGACCTCCCCGGATTCCCACTCGGTCGTCCCGACCCGAACGTCCCCGCCTCCGAGGTCGTGTCCGACTATTACTCCCGCTTCGAACGCGAACTCGAACTCTGCGTCATCCGCCCGGCTGAAGTGGACACCGTCCGGTCCGAAGAACCCGGACAGGGACGATTCACCATCGCTGCCACCGTCGACGGAGAACACGTGACGCTTTCCAGCGACTATCTCATCAATGCAACCGGCACGTGGACCCAGCCTTACGTCCCCTTCGTCCCCGGCATTGCGGAGTTCGAGGGCCACCAGCTGCATACCGTGAACTTTCGTGACGTCGAGGACTTCCGGGGACTGCGCACGCTCGTGGTCGGCGGCGGAATCTCCGCCACGCAGTTTCTCCTCGAACTCGCCGAGGTGACCGACACTCTCTGGGCCACACGGCGTCCCCCGAACTTCACGTCCAGGGAATTCGACGGCCAGTGGGGTCTTGAGGTCGAGCGAGCCGTTCGCGAACGAACTCTGTCCGGTCTGGCCCCAGCCAGCGTCGTCCGCACCACTGGCCTGCCGATCCGCCGGGAGTTCCGGGAAGGAATCGAAACGGGAGTTCTCGTGTCTCGCGGCATGTTCGACCGCATCCTTCCCCACGGCGTCCACTTCCCAGGAATCGGCGACACCGAACTCCCAATCACTTCTGAAGGCTTGGGCCCTTCTGCCAGCGACCGCCTGGCGGTGCCCGAATCATGGGCGCCGTTCGACGAACCCCGTGACGAAGAGGTCGACGTGATCTTCTGGAACACCGGATTCCGAGCGGCACTCAAACACCTTGCCCCCTTGCGCCTGCGCACACCAGACGGCGGAATCTCCATGGACACCGAAGTCGCTGTCAAAGACGATCCGCGGCTGTTCCTCGTCGGTTACGGATCAGCCAGTTCCACGGTCGGCGCGACAAGGGCCGGAAGGATAGCGGCCCGCGAACTGCTCAAACGCATGTCTGGCAGTCGGCAGCCTCAGCGCAGGTCTGGAGCTTTGAGCACCTGATCGCCAAAGCGAACAGTCGGCAGCATCTGTCGGAACTGGTCCTGAGCCTCTGTGTCATCGGCTTGCGCAAGCATGTCGACGCTGACCTTGAAGAGCCGACCGTCGACGGATATTCCGGCAACGGCACCGAACATCACGGAGTCCTCTTTGTCGACAGCTCGCATGTCATCGGGAGCGAGTGTGCCGTGGAAGACCCAGTACTCTCCACCGCTGAGGGATCCGGTGGACTCACTGGTCATGGACGATCCCGAGGTGCTGAACATCCTCTCCCGCGCCTTGTCCACCAAATCTTGGGGTGACGACTCGTCGTCATCGATGCAGTTGACAGTGATGATCGCGCCTGATTCGGCCTCATATAGCCGATATCCGTCGTATCCGGTCCCACCCGCCCAGTCAGCACTCAAAGCCAGGCTGACTTCGACGGGACATTGTCCTCCAAGGTCAACAGTGGTCTCGCTCATGCCGTCGGGAACCGTCGGACCGGTTGCTGTCGGCGAAGACGACTGCCCGTCACCGATACCGACGTTCGCGGGCTTCGAGCCGGCTTCATCGGAGCTGCTGACCCGGAAGGCCGAACATCCGGAGAGGGCCAGTCCCAGAACCAGCGCCACTGCCACGAATGATCTATTCATCGTTGTCTGCCTTCACTAGATCAGTGGATCCTCCATATCGTACCCAATCGTCTGCTCCTCGCCGCTCTCTGGCGCAACTGTGCGCCGCCGCCTAGCCTGGAGTCATGACTGAGATCCCGCTTTTCGATGACTCTGATATCGACCGTGTGCTCTGCGTGGTCGCTCACCCTGACGATATGGAATACGGCGGTTCGGCGGCAGTGTCGAAATGGACCGATGAAGGCAAGGAGGTCGCCTATCTCCTGCTCACCCGTGGAGAGGCGGGGATCCGGGGCATGAGCCCGGAAGAAGTGGCACCGCTGCGCGCCGAGGAGCAGCGTCGGGCCTGCCAAATCGTCGGCGTCGACGATCTGGAGATCCTCGACTTCCCGGATGGTCTGTTGGAACCCACGCACGAACTCCGCCGTGCGATTGCCCGGAAGATCCGCGAGTTCCGACCGAATGCAGTCGTCGTGACGACCTTCGACCTTCAGGTGCAGTGGGGCCTCAACCATGTCGACCATCGTCATGCCGGCGTTGCCACCGTCGATGCGATCCGTGATGCCGACAATCCGTGGGTCTTCACCGACCTCAAGGACGAGGGTCTCGAAGCCTGGAAGGCCGATCGACTGCTCATCAACGGTGCCCAGCCCACTCACGCCGTGGCGCTCACGGCTGCACATGTCGACCGTGGTGTTCGGTCCCTCGAAGCTCACAAGGTCTATTTGGATGCGCTGAGCGACCATCCGGCGCCGAAGGACATGATTCCGGGCATCACCACGAATGGTGGAGAACTCGCCGGTGTCGACTATGCCCTTCCGATCACCGTCGTCGATATGTGAGCACGGCGGCATGTGCTGCTTATCGGCAGCCGGGCTGCCGGCCCATACCGGCGCTCATTGCGTACAAAGAGGAACCGGGTGGGACTCGTGTGAGTCCCACCCGGTTCATTATTCACAGGTCGAAGCGTCGACCCGCGAAGAAGAGATCAGGCTCCCAGAGCTGCGATTGCCGAATCGTAGTCGGGTTCGGTCGTGATCTCGTCGACGAGCTGCGTGTAGGTCACTGTGCCCTTCTCGTCGAGAACGACGACGGAACGGGCGAGCAGGCCGGCGAGCGGGCCATCGACCATGGTCGTACCGAAATCCTTGCCGAACGAGCTGCGGAATCCCGATGCCGTGACGACGTTCTCGATGCCCTCGGCACCGCAGAAGCGGGCCTGAGCGAATGGAAGGTCGTTGGACACGCAGAGAACGGTGGTGTTCTCCAGGCCGGCGGCGAGTTCGTTGAACTTGCGCACCGAGGCGGCGCACACGCCCGTATCGAGGCTGGGGAAGATGTTGAGCACGACGCGCTTGCCCGAGTAGTCCTGTGAGTTCACATCACCGAGGTCGCTGCCGACGAGGCTGAATGCCGGGGCCTGTTCACCCTTGGCTGGCAGTTCGCCGACGGTCTTGACCGGAGATCCCTGAAATGCTGTGTTGGCCATGCTTGACTCTCTCCTTCTTCAGAGCTGACTGCTGTCTCTCTCACTCTACGTGAGTCGGAGCTCAGGGAAACCCGGTGAACGCGGAACGGTCGTCCGACGAACCGTCGGGTCGCCGCTTCCCACCGGCCTCCGCCGGTCACTCAACGGCGACGACGGCGCGAGAAGACTACGAGGGCCGCACCGAGTGCGATGATGGCAGCTCCGATGCCTACGCTTGTGGCGACCTCGAGCCCTGTCCGCGGCAGATCGGCCCCGCCGCCTGCGCCGGCCGCCGAGTCGTCGGCTGCACCGTCGTCAGCGTTGCCGTCCGATGTGCTGCCGTCGGAAGCCCCGTTCGTCGAATCATCGTCCTCGGATGTTGCTTCTCCGGTGTCGTCCCCTCCGTCGGAGTTTCCGGCACTCCCGGACCCCGCCGCGTCGGAACTTCCACCAGCCTCGGACTCATCGCCATCGGACCCCTTCGAGTCTGCCTCTGCAGTTGCTTCGCCGGAGGTGTCAGCATCCGCGTTGTCGTTGGAATCGTCGTCTCCACCGGGTGCACGGCTGCTGGTGACGACCTGCCAATTCTCATCGAAGAAGTCGGCTGGGTCGACGATCTGCTTCGCCTCAGCCCAGTCGATGAGTGCCTGGCGCACCTCGACCTGTTCGTTGTAGACCTCGTTGAGTCCGTCGACCGGGTAGCCGCCTCCCCCGGACTGGCGGTAGTTGTTGATGGCGAGGATGAAGCGATCGTCGTCTCCGACCTCGCTGCCGTCGGACTGTTTGAGGTTTTCGATCCTCTCACCGGTCGGTTTGGAGACATTGATGTCGTAGTCGATTCCGGCAAGAGCGTCATAGTTGTAGTCCGGAATCGGAGATTCCAAGACTTCGTCGATCGCGTTGGTGCCGTCGACCGGGTCGAATTCGGCGCCCTCTTCGGTCTGTTTGAAGTAGCGTGCCGAGTACTCGAGGTAGTCGCGCAGTTGGGCGCCGTTGATCTCGACGCCTGCCAGGGTGTTGTCATAGACATAGAGCCCGGCCACATCGCGGATCGTGATATCGCCGGCGGGGAACTCCGCCGTGCGGCTGAAAGGCGATGCCTGCGAGATCACGGGGAGGTCCTCATAGTCCGTCCCCTGCAGACCTTCTTCCACCGTCTCCGTCTGTACGTGCGAGATGAAGTCGAGGATCGCAGTGTCCTCGTAGTACGAAGTCTTCGCCGAAAGCGTTTCGGTCACCGAGCCGATCTTCGTGTTCACGTAGTCGATTGTGGTCCGGTGCTGCTCCTCGACGAGATCCTTGATCTCCTGATCCTCAGCGACGTCGCCCTGGGTGACGAGAGCGTCCGCGTGCGGCTCGGTCTCGCCCCAGTCGACGTGATGGGTGTCGAGGTTGATCGCCAGTCCCACCTCGGAGACCGAACGCGCCCAGTAGTTCGGTTGAGTGATGAGCACTTGGCTGCCGTCGTCGCGGTTGACGACTTGGCTGGGTTCGTTCTGATGGGTATGGCCGGCGACGAGAACATCGACTCCAGGCACCTTCGCCACCGAAGTGCTGACGTTCTCCTGCAGCTGGTCAGGATCCCAGCTCTGTCCTTTCGGATCTTTGCCCGAATGGGAGAGCACGACGATGACGTCGGCGCCCTTCTGCTTCATCTTCGGGACATACTTCTGCGCCGTCTCGACGGGATCGTCGAAGTGCACCTTTCCGGACAGGTTGTTCTTGTCCCAGATTCGGCTGCCGGGAGTCGTCACGCCGAGGACGCCGACGGTGATCGTCTCACCGTCGACCTGCTTGTCGACCAGCGCGTACGGGTCCAGATGGGTCTGGCCGTCTGCATCGTCGATGACATTGGCGCCGAGCAGCGGGAAGTCGACTTGGTCGCTGTAGGCGGACAGCAGGTCGAGGCCGTAGTTGAATTCGTGGTTGCCAACGACCTGGGCGTCGTATTGCAGGTGGTTGTAGGTCGTGGCCAGCGGGTGCGTTTGGCCGCTCGTCGTGATCGGCTCCTGTTTGGCGTAGTAGTAGGCCAATGGGTTGCCTTGGATGGTGTCGCCATTGTCGACGAGGAGCACGGACTCGGCCCCCTTGTCTTCGCGTACTCCCTTGATGATCGTCGAGGCGCGGGTCATACCCAGCTCCTCCCCTGCCGGGTAGGGCTTGTTCGCGAAGTAGTCCCAGTTGAGGACGTTGCCGTGAACATCGGTCGTCGCCAACAGAGTCAGTTCCCCGGTCTTCGCCGCTTGAGAGTCGGCGGGGGCGTCGGCACTGCCGAGGCCGGTCGCGGAGGCGGCCGTGGGTCCGGTGATGATGAGAGCGAGAGCGAGTGAGGACGAGGTCAGGGTGCGCAGGCGCATGTGTCTCCAGAGAACTGGTCAACGAGTAGGAAAGTGATTCAACTCTCTTACCCTAGTGGGCGCTGACCGTTTTCTGAATGGACCTTGAGAGAAATTTGAACAAACTCGGTTGCGCTCACACGTCGAAGTCTGTTGCGCTCACGCCCCGGAAGATTCGGAGCCGTTCGCCTGATCCTTCGACGACGCAAATTTCGCCTCGACGATGATGAGGATGATGACTATGGCCGCGCCGAGGCAGGCGAGCAGGATCGGACCGAGCACCGGGTCGACCGGGGCCAGCAGGCCACCCGCTCCATGTTCTTCACCGTCGGCTCCGACCTCGGCGGATGACTGCCAGGGCCAGAGCGCGCGCAGGGATCCGAACATCAGTCCCGCCATGACGATGAGCGTCCACCATCGGTGATTGTGGAGGAAGTATTTGAGGATATTGACGAAGACCGCCAGGCCGAGGATCGCACCGAGCAGGAAGATTCCGAGGTACCCGAAATCGTGTGTGTCGACGGCGCGCAGTGTGGTCGAATACATGCCGACTGCCAGCAGGAAGAATGATCCGGACACACCGGGAATCACGAGTGCGCAGATGGCGATCGAGGCGACGAAGAAGACGGCGATGAGCGGCGGGTTCTCCACGTCGGCCCCACCGGCCAGACTCGTCATCCAGAATGCGAGGGCGGCAGCGGCTATGAAAGCCAGAACGCCGAGGAGCACCGGTTGGCGCGCGGAGCGTGCCGGCAGCATCCGCAGCGGCACTGCAATGCTGGCGGCGACGAGGCCGAAGAACAGCCCGCGGGAGAGTTCGGGGTTGCCCGTGACGAACGATTCCATGACCCCGGCGATGGTGAAGACGGCTGCGGCCATCCCCAAGAGGACTGGGATGACGAGGAACCAGTCGGTGCGTCGTAGTTCTGCCAGTGCTCCGGCGACACGGTTCGGTCCTGTCACCAAGGTCTTCGCCGCCGAAACGACGTGGGCTGCGGAATCGATGAGCTGGTCGTAGACTCCGGTGACCAGGGCGATGGTTCCGCCGGAGACCCCGGGGACGAGTTCGGCGCTGCCGATGAGGAATCCGCGGATCAGGTCGAGCGGAAGGAGCGCTTTGGAACGCTTCGGCGCAGTGTCGGTATCGGTCGGCGGGGAGTTCGTCATAGCATCAACCCTATTTGATCGACCTGCAGGTGCGACCGTGCGACTCAGTCGCCGATCTCACCATCGATGTCTTCGCGGAGGATGTCCGCGTGGCCTGCGTGCCGGGCATACTCCTCGATGAGATGGATGAGGATCCACCGAACATTGAATTTCTCTCCGCTGCTGTCTCCACGCTCGGTAAGGGTGTCCAGGTCGGTCACCTCGGCGAGGATCTCACGGGATTTCTCACATGCCTGCTCATGGGCGGCCAGGAGCTCGTCTGCGGTCATTCCTGAAGCGGACTCGAAATCCCAATCGCGGTCAGCGTCCCAGTCGACGCTCGCCCATGGCTCTCCCAATTCCCTGCCTTGCAGCACTTCGACGAACCAACTCTCTTCGACGAGGGTGAGATGTCGGAGGATGCCGCCGATCGTCAGCGACGATGAGGCCACGGTGCGGTTGAGCTGCTCCGGCGAAAGCCCATCGACCTTGCGTCTGACCACCTGTCGAAAGTACTCGACGAACTCTTCGAGCCCACGTCGTTCGTTCGGGGCGTTGCTCGGATCGGTCAATGGCAGGGTCATGCTGAGCCTCTCTGATCATGCAGACAGCCTGGTGTTCAATCCAGGTGTGTGAGGCTCAGTCTAGTTTTCGTCGGCCGATGTCGAAGAGATTTCCCTCGGGATCTTTCAGGGTCGTCCACTCGATCCCGTATTCGTCGAAGGACGCGAGCTTGTGTGCCCCCAGGGAGACCGCACGGTCGACATCGGCTGGATACTGCGGATCGTCAAGGTCGATGTGCAGCGGGTTCTTCCCCTCGGCACGTTCGTCGACCTTGAGGAAGAGCATTCCCGGGGTCGGTGACTCGGTGTTGTGGACTCCCCCGATACTGGCGACGAACTCATTGGCGCCAGGATCGATTTCGGCACCGAGGAGTTCCGCCCAGAAGATCGATTGCGCTTCCACGTCGAGGCAGTCGAATGTGATGCTCAGAGATGTCAGCGACGCCATGAGCGCTGTCCTTTCGCAGTCGGATAGATATTGCCCCGACTCTAGAACACGACACTGACATGACTCGCTGTGAGCGTCATCGTCGGTTACCTGCCGTCATCCTCGTTTCATCCGCGAGGTTGCCGGGCCAACTGACGCGACTGAGCCACGAGGCGACCGGCCAAGTCCCACAGCTCGCAGTCTTCTTCGAACATTCCGCCGGCGATGTTCCGAGTGGACAGCCGTGCACTGATCCAGCCGGGTGCGGGCAGAGCCCGGACGTGCGCGGTCAGTTCCATCGTCGGTGCCCAATTGAAGCGACCAAGGTCGAACATCACCGGCGGGAATGAGTCGAGGAACGTCAGCAGAGACAGCGGATCCGGGTCGGTCCCGTCGATGAAACGAATCCATCCTTGGAGCACTCCGCGCCCGCTGGGTTTGCCGACCGCGAATCCTGCGGTGTTCGGATCCAGACGCATATCGAATCGTTCGATGAGCGGCGCCGCCTTCTTGAAGTCCGCGCTGGCTTCGGCGACACTGATGCATTCTTCCGGCGGGGGCAGTTGGGGCGGGGTGGCTGTCGTGCCGACATCGTCAGGAAGCTCGCCGAGGTTGCCCATCGTGGCCATCGCCGAGATCGTCGGTGCCCCGTTCTGGAACAATTCGATGCCGTAGCTCGCCGTCGATCGACCTTCGCGCAGCGTGCGTGTGGTGATCTCGACTGGACCTTCTGTGCTCGGTCCGAGGTAGAAGGTGGAGATGACGAGGGGGTCCGGAGTACTCGGATTGACGGTGCGAAGAGCCTGGCCCGCGACGCCGAGGAGATAGCCGCCGTTGACGGCTCCGGCGACTTTCCAGCCGGCGTCGAGTTCGGCGGTGAAGTTGTGGTCGCCTTGACGGGTGACTGCGGTAGCCCGGGAGAATTCACTGACGGTCGATTGACTCATGTCACATACACTACCAACACCTGATCGAACGTCCAGCCAGCGTCAGTGCTGTCCGGACTGCCGCTCGTTGCCATGGCGATAGTTTCCTGTCGCCCGGGCCAACAGCTGCTGATCGGCGTTGTCATCTCGCCCGAGTTTCGGGATGAGTGCGGCAGCCTTCTTTCCGCCAAGTTCCATGATGGTTCGGCCGCCTCGGCGGATGAGGAGGACCCCGGACTTGGTCACTTGGTATTCAAATGGATCGTCTTCAAGGCTCATGGCTGGACTCCTTCGTCGGGCGCGCCTACTTCCTAGGATACGAAAGTGCCCCCGGTCTTGAGACCAGGGGCACTTTCTCTCAGTCGGTCAACGAGTGACTGTCAGAGTGTGTTTCAGTTGTTCTTCTTACGACGCATGGTCAGAACAACAGCGGCTCCACCGACGAGGAGCAGTCCGGCTCCGGCCGCCAGGCCGGTCAGCTCGGCACCGGTGCGAGGCAGATCAGATCCGCCGCCATCACCGTTTCCATCGTCGTTGCCGTTGTCGTCACCATCGTCGCCGCCGCCGTTGCCGTCTTCGTCGGCAACAACCTGGAAGGAGCCGGTAAGGGCTTCTTCCTCTTCGGTGTCGTTGGCGCCGGTGACCTCGACGTCGTACTTACCGAGGTAGGCCTCGGGGTTCGAGGCGCTGGTGCCGTAGATCGAGAATCCGACGACTCCGTCAGCGTTGGCGGTCTCTTCGAGGGTGATGCCCTCGACGTTTTCGGGACCGGCAACAACCTCGAGGGAGACCTTCTCGCCCTCGTCGAAGCCTTCAGCCGTGATCTCCACGCCCTTGTCTTCCTTCACGAAGTCCGAAGCAGCGATTTCCTTCGGCTCGACGGTCAGCTTGCGCTCGGCCTCTGCAGCCTGGACAGTCACCGTGAATTCGGTGGCCGCCGAGGTCTGCCCGTTAGCGGTAACCGTGGCGGAGTAGGCGTACTCGCCAACCTCGCCCGGAGCTTCGGCAGAGAAGTTTCCGTCAGCATCGGTCTTGACGGTCGTGGTGCCCTCAGCCGGTGCGGCCTGAGCGGAAGAACCTGCCTGTGCATCGTCGGCAGGCTTCCAGGTCAGCTTCACCTCGGCGTTCGGAGCGGCCTTGCCGGTGATGTTGCCACCTTCAACGACCGTCTGGTCTCCGACCTTCGGAGCTTCAGGCTTCTCTTCACCGTCGGCGTCGGAATCGGCTTCGTCATCCTTGCCGTCTGCGGCAGCGGAAGAGTCGGCGTCGTCACCGTCGGCGGCAGCGGAAGCGTCTGCTTCCGCACCGTCAGCATCGGCCGATGCTTCTGCGTCGTCGCCTTCAGCGGCGGACGACGCGTCAGCTTCCTTGCCGTCTGCGTCAGCGGAAGCGCTTGCGTCGTCACCGTCAGCAGCAGCCGAAGCGTCAGCATCTGCCTCGTCATCGCCAGGGGGCTCTTCGCCCGGCTTCTCGAGGTTGAACTTCACGCCGGACTGTTCGAGGGAGTTGTCGAGGTCAGCAACCCAACCAAGCTGGAACGGGGTGCCGTCGTCCCACTCAGCAGGTCCACCGCCGGAGATGACGCCGACTGCGGTGTCTCCCTGGAAGACAGCGCCACCGGAGTCGCCGGGCTGCGAGAACGGATCGCTCTGGGACGACTCGACGGCGAATCCATGCACCCAGCGGCCGCTGACGGACATGTATTCGAATGGCGCCTGCTCATGCGGGATGACCTGACCCTCAGTCAGACCGGTCGTGCGACCGGACTTCTGCACGGATCCTTCAGTGTGAGCTCCGACCTTGGTAATGTCGGTGGCGAGCTTTGCAGCAAGATCGTCTTCACCGGCGGAAGACCAGTCGGTCACTCCGGTCTTGACGTTGTACTTCGATTCGTCGACATTGATGACGGCGAAGTCGATATCGCCTTCAGTGCCCTCGGTCTCACCAGGGTCCACCGGGCTGCCGTACTTGTTGAAACCCCACGAACCGATCGATCCGATTCCTGCGGGCTCTCCACCCTCTCCACCTCCGGCGGGTGCGGTGCTGGGACGTTCAGTGTCGACGATCTCGGTCGACCCGAGGTCCTCACCGGCTTCGGACGTATCTTCAGCACAGTGACCCGCAGTCAGCACGACGGGCTTTCCGCTATCGTCCCAACCGGAGAAACCGGTCGAGCAGGCACCGGCGCCACCGGAACTGGGTACGCTCGCGAGATATCCGGCGCCACCGACCAGATCATTCTTGGCGTGAGCCTTGACCTCGGGGAATCCGGCCGAAACGACGACGTTATCAGCACCGTACTTCTTCTGAAGCTTCTCGATCTCTGCGGCATCTACATCCTCTTCGTCTTCGACGCCGAGGTGAAGCGTACCGTCATCGAAGCCAAAGGCGTTGACCACGGAAATGGACTTTGCAGCCTTCTGAGCAGCCACCTGAGTGAGATCTGCCGAGTCCGCCATTGCCGGAGCGGAAACCAACGCTCCGCCCAGGCCGAGTGCTGTCGCTGCTGCCAGCGCCAGCGAACTCTGCACGAGTTTCTTCTGCATAAGTTGTTGTCTCTCTGTTCTGAGGGATCTATGTCACAAGTTGATGACCTAAGTCACGACAAGGTTACGAGCCATGCTCAGGAACTACCAAAAAAGTACGTCCAAAACTGTGAACTTAATGACCGAAACTTCAGCAGATGTACAAACTGGCTTGTCGGCATCTTCCGGGAGACCGCCGCCATGAATAGACGATGCCCCCGGTCAGAAGACCGGGGGCACCGTCGGTGAGTTCAGCCGCCCGTCAGACGGTCAGCATCACTGCACTCAGTTGTTGTTCTTGCGACGCATCGTCAGAACGACCGCGGTTCCGCCCACGAGGAGCAGTCCGGCTCCGGCAGCGAGGCCGGTCAGCTCGGCACCGGTGCGAGGCAGGTCAGAACCGCCGTCACCGTTTCCGTCATCGTCGTTTCCGTCGCCGGCTCCGCCATCGGCATTGCCGCCGTCGTTGTTGCCGTCGTCATCTCCGCCGGATCCGCCACCGGATCCGTCTTCGTCAGCGACAACCTCGAAGGAACCGGTCAGTGCCGACTCATCCTCGGTGTCGTTGGCGCCGGTGACCTCGACGTCGTACTTACCGAGGTAGGCCTCGGGGTTCTCGGCGCTGGTGCCGTAGATCGAGAATGCGGCAGCGCCGTTCTCGTTTGCGGTCTCGTCCAGCTTGATGCCTTCGACGCCCTCGGGACCGTTGGCAACCTCGAGGGTCACCTTCTCACCCTCGTCGAAGCCCTTGACCGTGATCGTCACGCCGTTGTCTTCCTTCACGAAGTCGGAAGCGGCGATCTGCTTGGGATCGATGCTGATCTCACGCTCGGCAGGAGCAGGGGTCTCGGACTCGTCCTCCTCAACGGTCACGTCGAATTCGGTCGTCTTGGATTCCTGTCCATCGACGATCGCCGTCGCAGTGAAGTTGTAGTCGCCTTCGGCCTTGGGGCCTTCGACGGAGAAGTTTCCGTCCTTGTCAGCCGTGACGGTCTCAGAACCGTTCTCGGCCTGTGGCTTTGCCTGGGTGCCTTTTTCGCCTTCAGCGGCTTCCCACTTCACCTCAACCTCGGCACCGGCCTCAGCCTTGCCCTTGACCTTGCCCTCGGGCTCGATGGTCTGGTCTTCGGCCTTCGGAGCGGCAGGAGCCTCCGGGGTCTCCTCGCCCGGCTTCTCGAGATTGAAGTCCGTGCCGGACTCCTCAAGCGAGTGGTCCAGGTCGGCAACCCAGGTGAACGACGTGTTCGCGTCGAGGTCGCCGCCGCCGGAGATGACACCCACAGCGGTGTTGCCCTGGTAGACGCCGCCGCCGGAGTCGCCCGGCTGCGAGAAGGGCTTGTCGATCGGAGCGGTCACGCCGAATCCGTGGACCCAGCGTCCGCCGACGTTCTGGTAGTCGAAGTCGTATTCCGAGCGCGGCAGAACCTTGCCCTCGGTCTTACCGGTGGTACGACCGGACTTGCTGATGGCACCGCCCTTATGCTCGCCGACCTCGGTGATCTCGGTGGTCGACTTGGACAGGTCGTCCGAATCGGCGGTCGACCAATCGGTGATGCCGTTCTTGACGTTGTACTTCGACTCGTCGACGTTGATCACTGCGAAGTCGATGTCGGACTCGCTGGGCTTGGGCCACTCGTTCTGGTCTGCGCCTTCGAGCAGGTCGCCGCCGAAGTTGGCGAAGCCCCACTTGCCGATGACGCCGTTGCCGGAGGCCTGGAAGCCTTCTCCGCCATTGGCCTGGGAGATCGAAGGCTTCTCGGTCTGGTCGACCGTGGTGTCGCCGTCGAACTCGTTGGTGTCTTCGTTGATGATCTTCGAGCAGTGTCCGGCGGTGAGGACGACGGGCTTGCCGTCACCGTCCCAGCCGGAGAATCCGGTCGAACAGACTCCGCCACCCTCGCCGGCCTTGACGAGGTAGCCGGCACCGCCGACGAGATCGTTCTTCGCGTAGGGCTTCAGTTCCTTGATGCCCTCGGTGACCTTGATGTTCTGGTACTTCTTTTCGAGCTTCTTGATCTCGTCGGTCTTCTTGGCAACACCGATGCTCAGCTCGCCGCCCTCGGTGCCGTAGGCGTTGACGCCTTCGATGCCGGACAGTGCCTTCTGAACGTGAGCTTCACTCTGAACGTCCAGCTTCTGCGGAGCCTTGTCAGCCATCGCCGGCGAGGCGACGAGTGCGCCGCTCAGGCCCAGCGCAGCTGCGGCGCTGATCGCCAGCGAACTCTGCACGAGTTTCTTCTGCATAAGGTCGTTTCCCTTGATCGTTGTCGATGCTTCGATTGCCCGACCCCTTCAACACGCCTCCCCGCATCTGAGCGGCTCGGGTCTCCGGTGTCAGATTTCCAACCGTGTGAAAGGTTACGGTTTGATCACGACGCAATGCAAAAACCATCAATGTCGCAGGTGAACACAACTTACAGAAGTCCGACGACACAAGCTGTCCTGCCTTCTTCCAGCGGCCTCGAAACCGGTGCCGTTATGATCAGGGGCATGCCGAACCACACAACGCTTCGCACCTTGGCCGCCGCGAGACCTGCATCAAGGCTCGCGCTCGGACTCACCGCCCTCGCCCTCACACTGCCGTTGGCGGCTTGTGACACCGGTGTCGACCCGCGCAATCCCAGCTCCCCCTCCCCCACGGAATCCAGCGAAACTGCAGCCCCCAGCGACGCCGCGTCCAAGCTGGACCCCACCGGAAAATGGTCTTCACCGGAGAAGGGGGATCCGTTCCTCGAATTCGCTGAAGACGGCTCCTTGGAAGGTTCTGACGGCTGCAATGCGATCGTCACCACTTGGAAGGTCAAGGGCGACGAGATCGCCATCGATTCCTTCATGTCGACTCAGAAGGCCTGCGCCGGTGTCGATACCTGGCTGAGCAAAGCCTCAACGGCCACCATCGAGGGCGATGTCATGAAGGTCAAGGACAGCAACGGAAAAGTCATCGGCGGACTGGAGAAGGACGACAAATGACACAGGAACTCATCGGCCGCTGGACGGCTGAGACGAACGAGCGGGCCTACCTCGAATTCTCCGAGAACGGCTCCTTGCGCGGCAGCGACGGCGCCAACAACCTCGTGACATCATGGTCGATCGAGCCTGAGGGGTTCATGATCAAATCCTCATTGATGACGCTCAAAGCCGCACCCGGGATGGTCACCTGGGTTCCCAAAGCCCGGCGAGTCGAACCGGTTGGCGACCACTTGCGGGTCTTCGACGCTGCCGGTAACCACCTCGGCGACCTGCATCGTCAACCGCCGGGTACCGCTCACAAGCTCGGCGGTCGTTAGATGGCCGGGGGTCTGATCGCGCTCCTCGACGACGTCGCCGCACTCGTCAAGCTCTCGGCTGCCAGTCTCGACGATGTCGCTGCGGGTGCGTCTCGAGCCAGTGCCAAAGCTGCGGGCGTCGTCATCGACGATGCGGCGGTGACTCCGAAGTTCGTCGAAGGAGTGGACCCGAAGCGCGAGCTTCCGATCATCAAACGCATCGCCTTCGGATCGCTGTTCAACAAGCTCATCATCATCCTCCCGGTCATTCTGCTGCTCAGCCAGTTTCTTCCTTGGCTGCTGACTCCGCTGCTCATGGTGGGCGGCACCTACCTGTGCTTTGAGGGTGCCGAGAAGGTCTTCGAGAAGCTCGGGTGGATCGCCCACCATGAGAAGGAGGCCCCGGCCGCCGAGCAGGCGACCGATGGTGCGGCAGCAGAGAAGAAAGTCGTGCGGTCGGCCATCACCACTGACTTCGTCCTCAGCTGCGAGATCATGGTCATCGCCCTCAACGAGGTGGCCGGTGAGTCCCTGACGAGCCGTGCAGTCATTCTCGCCGTCGTCGGCCTTGCGATCACCGTCGGTGTCTACGGTGTCGTCGCGCTCATCGTGAAGATGGATGACATCGGTCTGCATATGGCGAGGAAGGGCTCCCCCGGACAGCAGAAGTTCGGACGATTCCTCGTCGAGGCCATGCCGAAGCTGCTCGCGCTCCTCTCCGTCGTCGGCACCTTCGCCATGCTGTGGGTCGGAGGCCATATCATCCTCGTCGGCACCGATGAACTCGGCTTCCTCGCCCTCTACGGCTTCGTTCACCACCTCGAAGAGCCTGTCGCCGCGATCGCGGCTGTCGGCGGTTTCCTGGGGTGGCTGGTCAACACGTTCTTCTCCCTCATCCTCGGCGCGATCTGGGGAGGAATCGTCGTCGGCGTATTCTTCGGCGTCAAAGCGCTCTTCAAAGGCAGGAGCACTTCGGATGGGACGCACACGCCCGCCGAGGCAGGGCCGCACTCAGATCAGACACGAACGTAGTCGTCCGGTCGACTCCGGCTCAGCGCTGGGCGAAGGTCTTCTTCGGCGCTCCTGCCACGATCATCGGAGCGTCTGTCACCGGATCGTCGATGACCGTGCACTCGATGCCGAAGACCTCGTGGACGAGTTCCGAGGTGATGATCGTCTCCGGCGGTCCCTGAGCGACGATGGAACCGTCCTTCATCGCGATGATCTCATCGGCGTACCGACAGGCTTGGTTGAGGTCGTGAAGCACGGCGACCAGCGTGTGCCCGTATTCGTGATTGAGCTGCGAGAACAGGTCGAGCAGCTCGATCTGGTAGGCGACGTCGAGGAAGGTCGTCGGTTCGTCGAGCAGCAGCAGCGATGTCTCCTGGGCAAGCACCATGGCCACCCAGACGCGTTGGCGCTGACCGCCGGAGAGTTCGTCGACGAGCCGTGAGGACAGCTCTTCGGTGTTCGTCGCCCGCAGCGCCGACAGGACAGCGGCTTCATCCGCGTCGGTCCACTGGCGCAGGAATGACTGGTGCGGGTGCCGCCCGCGGGAGACCAGTTCGGCGACCGTGATCCCGTCGGGAGCGATGGACGACTGCGGGAGCAGACCCAGGCGCTGGGCGATCTTCTTCGTCTTCATCTTCTCGATGTTGTTCCCGTCGAGCAGCACTGTGCCCTTCGCCGGCGGCAGCAGCCGCGCCAGTGCTCGCAGCAAGGTCGACTTGCCGCAGGCATTGGGTCCGACGATGATCGAGAACTTTCCATCGGGAATGCTCACATCGAGATCGCTGACGATCTGGCGCTGGTCATAGGCCAGGTCGAGGTTCTCGGCGATCAGCGGTGACGATGCGCCCGCGGTGTTGGGAATGCTCATGATGCCTTCCGAGCTTCTTGGATGAGGAGCCAGATGAGGTAGATGCCGCCGATGCTCACGGTGATCACGCCGACGGGCAGTTGGATGTCGCCGAACGCATGCTGGGCGATGAGGTCGGCGGCGACGAGGAGCAGAGCTCCGACGGCCGCAGAGGTCAGGAGGCTGGTGCCTTGTGCCCGTGCGATCCGGCGTCCGATCTGCGGGGCCGCCAAGGCGACGAAGGCGATCGGGCCGGCTGCGGCCGTGACCACGGCGACGAGGGCGACGGCGATGACGATGAGCACGGCGCGGATGGGCTCATTGCGCACACCCAGGGCCTTCGCCGTATCGTCGCCGAGTTCCAAGGTCCCGAGGTCCCGGGAGAAGAGTCCGCAGGCCAGTCCGAGAACGATCGTGGCCACAGCGGCCGGAGCGATCGTCGACCAGCCCATTCCGTTGAGGGTGCCGGCGCCCCAGGTGGCGGCGGCCATCGCGAGCTCAAGATCGGCGCGCATGATCAGCCAGGTGTTGAAGGCATTGAGCATGGCCGTCAGAGCGATTCCGACGATGATGAGCCGGAACCCCTGCACTCCGCCTTTCCACGTGAGCAGGTAGACGACCAGTGCGGTGAGGAGTCCCCCGATGATCGCTCCTGCCGCGGTGGAGACGAAGCTCGTGCCGAAGACGATGATCGTGACGATGCCTCCGGTGTAGGCACCGGTGGAGAAGCCGATGATGTCCGGAGAGCCCAGTGGGTTGCGCGTCAGTGATTGGAATACGGCTCCGGAGACTCCGAGCCCGGCTCCGAGGACGATGCCGGCGATGATGCGCGGTGCCCGCCATTCGCCCACGACTGTGTTGACGATGCGCTTCTCCGCGGCACCGAACAGGCCTTGGAAGACTTCGGTCGGAGTCAGCGAGAACTTGCCGAGCATGAGACCGGCGAAACCGCAGACCAAGGCAAGGAGAGTGATGATTCCGGCGGTGATGACGACCCGCATATCGATGCGGAATCCGAAGACGCGCAACATGGGCCGGCCGAAGTCGATCTTCTCCCCCGGCAAGGCGTGCGGGTCCGCGGTGAGGGTGCGGTCGGGAACCGCGACGTTGGTGGATTTCACAGACCGCTCGCCTTCTTCCGTCGGACAAGGGCGATAAGCACCGGAGCACCGACGAACGCAGTGACGACTCCGACCTGGAGTTCGCCGGGCTTCATCACGACTCTGCCGATGACGTCCGAGGCCAGGAGCAGAATAGGTGACAGGACGACCGAGTAGCCGAGGATCCAGCGCTGGTCGGGACCGACGATCCACCGTGCGATATGCGGAATCATCAGACCGATGAATCCGATCGGCCCGGCTGCGGCCGTGGCCGCTCCGGCGAGGACGGTCACGGCGAGGATGGAGAGCACCCGCGTGCGATTGACCGAGGTGCCGAGGCTGGCGGCCAGGTCGTCGCCGAGAGCCACGGCGTTGAGTGAGTGGGACAGTGCCAGTGCGAGCACTGTGCCGATGACGATGAACGGCAGGATCGCGGTGACCGTATCGAAATCACGGCCGGCGATCGCGCCGACGTCCCAGGACCGGAATGCGTCGAAGGCACGTTCGTTGGTCAGCAGGATCGCTTTGGTCAGTCCGGTGAGCACTGCGGCGACGGCGACTCCGGCCAGGGTCAGGCGAATCGGATCGACCGTGCGGCTGCGGCCTGCGGAACCGATGACATAGACCCCGACGGTGGCGACGAGGGCTCCGGCGAAGGCGAACCAGATGTATCCGGTGATCGAGGAGATCCCGAAGAACGCGACACCGATCGTGATCGCCAGGGACGCTCCGGCGTTGACGCCGAGGATGCCCGGATCAGCCAGAGGGTTGCGGGTCAGGGCTTGGATGAGCCCGCCGGCCAGGCCCAGACCCATTCCGACGAGGATGCCGAGGACAGTCCGCGGCAGCCGCAGTTCGAGGACGACGAGCTGATCGTCGCTGCCGGTGGGGGCGAAGAAGGCTCCGAGGACTTCCGAGATCGGCATGTCCCGCGCACCGATAGCCAGTGACGCCGCGATGACGACGACGAGCGTGATGAGTGCCGCGACGAGTCCCAGCGCTCTTCTGATCCGCAGGCTGCCACCGGTCGGATGACTGGTGTCGGTATGCGGTTTCGCCTCGGCAGAGGTGGCGGAACCGGTCATCGAGGTGGTCCTTCGAGTCATTAGGCGGTCAGGTGACTAAGGGCAGGCTAACCACACTGTAACTCACCGGACCACCTCAGCCAAGCGAGAGAGGTCTCACTCGGCTGTGATCTTGCCGATCCTCTCGGACACCTGTCGCTGAATCCGCGAGAGCATTCCGCTCATTCCGCGCAGCCTCAGCGGGCTGACGATCTCCGACATCGACAGCCGCAGGGGCAGGTCGGCGGGAACCGACAGGATCGCCTCGGCGCTGGCTCCGTCGAGCCCTTCGTGCAGGATCCCGGCGAAGCCGCGCGTGGTCGGCGCCTCCGGAGGTGCGGAGAAGTGCAGCCGCACTTCCGCCTGCTCCCCCGCCTCGGGGTCGGCCACCTCGGTGACGAGGAAGATCGGCGACTGGCATTCGGGCACGGGCTCGAGCAGCTCCGGATGGTCCGTGTACTTCTCCGGCAGGTCGGGAAGGTCCGTCGCGAACTCCAGAAGCACCTGGAGACGGTCATCGGCCGGGGTTCGGCGAAATCCGTGACGATCTCTGCCACAGCCTCCGGCAGGTCGTCGATCTTGGGCGTCGTCGTCTCAGTCATCAGCGTCCGCGAACCTCTCCGGGTTCTGCCCCGGTGACGATCGGCACGCCGACGACGTTGCCCCATTCGGTCCAGGAACCGTCGTAGTTGCGCACGTTGCTGTAACCGAGGAGGTGCTTGAGGACGAACCAGGTGTGGCTGGAGCGTTCGCCGATCCGGCAGTAGGCGATGACCTCATCGCTCTCGCCCAGTCCCGCCTGCTCGGTGTAGAGCTCCTTGAGTTCGGCTGCGGACTTGAAGGTGCCGTCTTCGTTGGCTGCCTTGCCCCAAGGCATCGACTTCGCGCCAGGGATATGGCCGCCGCGCAGCGCTCCCTCCTCCGGATAGGCGGGCATATGGGTGCGTTCGCCGGTGTATTCCTCCGGGCTGCGCACATCGATGAGCGGCAGTTCGCCGAGGCTGTCGCGGACCTCGGGCAGGAAGGCGCGGATGACCGAATCGTCGCGTTCGACGACAGGGTATTCGGTGGGTGCGGGCTTCGGCTTCTCGGTGGTCATCTCGCGGCCTTCGGCCTGCCATTTCGCGCGACCGCCGTCCATGAGGCGGACGTCTTCGTGACCGAAGAGGGTGAAGACCCACAGCGCGTAGGCGGCCCACCAGTTGGACTTGTCGCCGTAGACGACGATGGTGTCCTCACGCGAGATGCCCTTGGCGGACATGAGTGCGGCGAAGCCTTCGCCGTCGACGTAGTCACGGGTCACGGGGTCATTGAGTTCAGTGTGCCAATCGACCTTGACCGCTCCGGGAATGTGCCCGGTTTCGTAGAGCAGCACGTCTTCGTCGCTTTCGACGATGACGAGTCCGGGATCGCCTGCATGCTCAGCCACCCAATCGGTGCTGACCAGTCGGGTTCCGTCCGCGTATTCGGCGAACTTCTCTGCGGGATCGGCCGGGATCGAAGTGCTCACGCATTCCTCCTGAGAGTTTGAGTCCAATTGTGCTCGTCGCTGTGGCAACGTCGAGCGCGTTCAGCATATTCCTTTTCAGGGACGGCTGAGGAATGTCGTCAGTGCTGAGACGAACTCCCGCGGCTTCTCCGAATGCACCCAGTGTCCCGAGCCTTTGACGGTGAGCAGGGTGGTGCGTGGGAACAGTCTGCGCATGTGCGGCAGGTCGTCACGGTCGACGTAGTCCGACTTCTCGCCGGCGACCCAGAGGACGCGGTGGTCGAATACGGCATCGCCCACTACGGGGAAGTCCCCGATGATATCGAGGCTCGAATGCAGGAGGTCGAGGTTGGGCTGCCAGGAATATCCCGCCGAGGTGGGGCGCAGGTTCTGCAGCAGGAATCCCCTGATCGCGGCCTCGGGGATCGGCTCCTGAAGTGCCGCATCGGCGTCAGTGCGCGATTCGATCCGGTCGAGGTCGAGGGCGGCGAGGCTGGAGAGCAGATGGTCGAAGACTCCGGTGGACCCGCCGGCGTTAGGTCCGATGTCGACGACGACGAGACGGTCGATGAGTTCCGAGTGACGCAGGGCGAGCACCATGGCGACCTTTCCACCCAGGGAATGCCCGACCAGGTGCACGGGCTGGTCGTCGGGGTCGACCGCCTCGGCGATATGGGCGGCCACGGCATCGGCGAGATCGACGTAGTCGAAGTTCTCGGTCCAATCGGACTCGCCGTGATTGGGCAGGTCGATCAGAAGGCTGGAGAATTCGGGCTCGATGTCTTTGGCGATGCGGGTGAAGTTCTTGCCCCGGCCGAACAGGCCGTGGAGGAAGACGACCAGGCGCCCGGATTCGCCGATGCGAGTGCTGTTGATGGTGGTCACGTCTTCAGCCTATCCCGTGCCGTTCTGCATATCAGCAGCCCTGTTGAGTTTCACCCCCCGGCGGTCACTGCTGACGCGGGTAGGGTGAGGTCATGCACTTCTCCGAATATGACACTCGACTTGCCGGTTACGCGGTCATCGTCAATGACGACGACGAAATCCTCCTCAGCTGGTTCAACGGCGGGAAGGACCGCCTGCACGCGATCTGGACGCTGCCCGGCGGCGGAATCGAGTTCGACGAGAGCATCGAAGCGGGCACGATCCGGGAGATCAAGGAGGAGACCGGCTTCGACGCCGAACTGGTCGGCCCCCTGACCACACATTCATTCACGGAGTCACGTCGCAATCCGGCTTTCGGCGACTCGACGGCTCGTCCCTTCAAAGGAGCCCGCGTCGTCTATGAGGCTCGGATCATCGGGGGCACCCTGGGCACTCTCGAAGTCGATGGGACGACGGATCGGGCGGAATGGCTGCCGATCGATTCGCTGCAAAGTGTGCGGCACGCCCGCATCATCGACCTCGGCCTCGATGCGTGGCGTGCCGCCGTGTGAGTTCTGCTTAAGTTCTGCGCAGGGGCGCGCAGCAGCGCTCGTCAGTCGGTTACTTCACCTTGTCGGCGATGAGTCCCGGGAGCTGCTCCGCGGTGTACTCGGCCGAGAGGATCGAGTTGAGTGAGAACGCCTTGCGGATGTCGTCGTTGTCCTTGGTCAGAACGAAGTCGTGTCCGTCTTCGACGGCCGGGATGCGCTTGTAGGCAGCATCCTCGGTGACTTCCTTGTCCTCGATGTAGATCGGGAACGTCAGAAGCAGGTCTGCGTCGAGTTGATCGAGGTTCTCCTCGGAGATCGGAACGGAGAAGCCTTCGGCTTTCATTCCGGCAATCGTCTCGGACTGCTTGAAGCCGAGCTGCTCCATGACCTGCACACGACCTGACTCCTCGACATAGGCACCCCAGCCCTCGGAGGTCTTCGATGCCACGGTCACGGACTTGTCCTTGAACTCCGGATGAGCTTCGCGCGCATCGGCGTAGGTCTTGTCGAGGTCGTCGAGCAGCTTCTTCCCGTCGTCGGCCTTGCCGAGTGCCTGGGAGACGAGCTCGACCTGCTGGTCCATCGTCGTCAGGTAGTTGTCGCCGCCTTCGGGAACTCCGACCGTCGGAGCGATCTCGGAGAGGCGGTCGTAGCGCTTCTTCTCTCCGGAGCTGTTCGTATCGAGGATGACGTCGGGCTCCAGGGCGGCGATGGCCTCGTAGTCGGGTTCCATCGTCTCGATGATCTCCGGGGCTTCGTCGTAGAGATCCTCGGCCCAGGGGCCGACGCCCGTGCCGCCGAATTCGACCCAGTCGGAGGCACCGACGGGCTGGACGCCGAGCGCCAGCGCGGTCTCGGCATCACCCCACCCCAGAGACACGACCCTCTGCGGATCGGCAGGCACCTCGACGGCGCCGAATTTCGTTTCGACGGTGGGACCCGAGGCTTCCTCGGCTGTGCCCCCTCCTCCGCCGCAGCCGGCGAGGACGAGGACAGAGGCAATCACTGGGGCGAGAATACGGCGCATGGAATCCTTCTTGAGTAGTTAGGCGAGCCTAGCTTAACTCATTTTTCCGGTGGCGTGATTCCCACCGCGAGGCCGTCTCGGCGAGGAAGCGACCCTCGGGTCAGGACGCCTTGATCTCAAGTCCCTCGACGTCCATGTCATCGAGGGCGACCATTAGTGAGCGCCGGCCGGTGACGATGCGGTGGATGACCCACAGGAGCAGGAACGCGGGAAGCCCGGCATAGGCGCTGGCGACCTGGAGCAGCTGGCCGTTGACAATGGCCTGCACGTTCTGGCCGATGATGACGACGATGAGCATGATGAGCGCGATGACCGGCCCGATCGGGAACAGCGGCGCCCGGTAGGGCAGGTCCGCAACATTGTGCCCCTGCCGCACATAGGCGCGGCGGAACCGGAAGTGACACCATGCGATGCCGACCCAGACGATGAAGCCGGAGAGTCCGGAGACGTTCATCAGCCAGGTATAGGCCCCACCGTCGCCCATGATCTCGGTGAGGAATCCGAACAGGCCGATCATGGCGGTGGCCAGCAGCGCCATGACGGGGACTCCGCGTTCGTTGAGACGGGCGAACAGCCTCGGCGCGGTTCCCTCTTTGGCCATGGCGTAGAGCATGCGGGTGGAGGCGTAGAGGCCGGAGTTGCCGGCCGAGAGGATCGCGGTGAGGATGACGGCGTTCATCATCCCGGCGGCCACGGCGATGCCGGCGCGCTCGAAGACGAGCGTGAACGGCGAGGCGGTGATGTCCTCGTTGTTCGCCGAGGCCAGCAGAGAGGGGTCCGTGTAGGGCAGGAGGAACCCGATGACGGCGATGGCGCCGATGTAGAAGAGCATGATGCGCCAGAACACGGTGCGGATGGCTCGCGGCATGTCCTTGCGAGGGTTCTCCGACTCCCCTGCGGTGACGCCGACGAGTTCGGTGCCCTGGAACGAGAACCCGGCGATCATGAACACGCTGATGACAGACATCCATCCGCCGACGAACGGAGCCTCGCCCGTCGTCCAGTTGCTCATTCCGGGTGAGGTTCCGCCGAGGATGCCGAAGATCATGAGAACGCCGAGGACGAGGAACGCCAGGACGGCTGTGACCTTGATGGCGGCGAACCAGAATTCGCCTTCGCCGAAGGCCTTCGCGGACAGGAAGTTCAGCCCGGCGAGGAGGATGAGGAAGACCGCCGCCCAGATCCATGACGGCACATCGGGGAGCCAGAAGGACATGATGACACCGGCTGCGACGAGCTCGGCGGCCAAGGTGATCGCCCAGTTGAACCAGTAGTTCCAGCCCATGGCGAAGCCGAATGAGGGGCTGACGTATTTAGTGCCGTAGGTGTGGAACGATCCGGCCACCGGCAGGTGGGTCGACATCTCACCGAGAGACTGCATGACGAAGAGGACCATGATGCCGATCGCGGCGTAGGCCAGGAGGGCACCGCCGGGCCCGGCCTGTGAGATCGTGCCGCCTGAGCCGAGGAAGAGTCCGGTGCCGATGGCACCGCCGATGGCGATCATCTGCAGGTGGCGAGACTTCAGTCCCCGTCGGAGTCGGCGTTCTTCGCTCGCCGAGGCGGCTGTCATTCCCATGGTCATCCTCGTTCGTGGTTCGGCAGGTCCGCGCACGAGGACCCTGGCCATTCCTACCACACACGGGCCCGTTCGAGGCCGATGGGGACGCAGTCTGGGAGGAGGGTCACAGCCGCTCGGGTGGGGATTCGAGCAGCTGCAGTATCGGCTTGAGCGCGGAGCGGATGCTGATGACGCGGAACGCCTGGTCGCGGGCGAATGCGAAGAGGCGGGAACGGCCGAACATCAGTCGGGCCAGAGACCGCGAATTATCGTGAGCAGCCTCGACACGCGGTCGCTGGCGGGCTTCGAAACGTTCGAGCGCGGCCACCGGTTCGGCGGCAACTGAACTGCCCGCGCTTGAGGCCGTGCTGGGCCGAGCGGCCAGGGCGGAGAGTTCGCCGGCGAGCACTCCGGCCGATTCCATCGCCATGCCAGCACCGATTCCGGCCGTGGGGAGGAACCCGGCCGCCGCATCACCGAGCAGAACGGTCCGTCCGTGGCACCACCGGTGTGCCCGTGAATCCCGCAACGGCCAGAAGAAGGGTGATTCCGCCTCCTCGACCGCGGTGAGACAGGCGTCGATCCGCGGCGTCAGCACCGTGAGACGGTTGCGGACCTCGGCGGCGAATCGTCGCGGGCCGAGCGGCTGCCGAGAGTCGGGACAGCCGAGGAAGACGCCGATTCCGTCCTTGACCGGATACATTCCGAGGAAGAATCCGTCGCCCCAGACCTCGTCGACGGCACTCTGATCATCATCGGCTTCGGCCCAGCAGACCCATCCGCCCCAGGTCGTATCCACTGCCGACACGGGCGACGGCCCGTCGGCGCCTGTCGCGGCGGGCTTGGCGTTCTTTCCGGGGTCGGTCAACGCAGTCTTGCCGTTTACGAGTCCGCGGGTGCGGGAGTTCATTCCGTCAGCGATGACGACGACATCGAAATCGTGCTCTGCATCTTGGCCCCCATGGCCTCCTTGGGCCAGAGTCACAGTGGCTCCGGCTTCGGACAGTTCTGTCACTGTGGTGCCGAACGCGATCGAGCAGTCGCTGGCGGTGAGCACGTCGAGCAGTGCTGCGCGGGAGATTCCGCGGTAGTCGCCGTAGTCGGCCAGCAGGTCACCGAGGCGGTCCTGCCTGAGGACTCTGCCGGTATGCGCATGGGCGATATAGCGGTCGATGCCGACGCTGGATTCGAGGTAAGCCTCCCGGCAGTCGAGTTCGTCGATGATGGGATCGACCATCGGCATGAGGGCGAGCATGTATCCGGCGCGGTTGTCGCCGATCATGCGGCCGGAATCGGCCGAGCGGTCGATGAGGACCGGGTGCATCCCGCGGCCCCTGAGCAGCTGAGCCAGGGTGATTCCGGCGATTCCGGCTCCGACGATGAGGATGCGCGGCTCTTCTGGACTCACGTCTTTCAGCTGGTCGTCGACCGTGACGCTGGTGATCATGTATGAGCTCCTTCGTCGATCCAGTTCAATGTGCCACCCTCAATGTGGACCGGGTGGTCCACACACGATATCACCGACTGGACCGGATGGTCCATAAACTGGATGGCGATTGCTACACTGACGACGTGTCCGAGACTGCGTTGGCGCGTATGCGCCCCGAGAAGCGCGCCGCGCTCATTGACGCCGCCGCGCGAGAATTCGCTTCGCGAACGTTCGAGGAGGCGTCGCTCAATCGCATCATCTCCACCTGCGGGATGAGCAAGAGCTCCTTCTACCATGTCGTCGATTCGAAGGACGACCTCTTCGCCCTCGTCGTCGCCGATCTCGCTGCATCCGCCCGCCGGTTCTGGACACCGCCTGCTCCGGAGACTTTCTCAGACGGGTTCTGGGACCGAGCACGCTCGGTCTGGGGCAACATCGCGCGAACATGGCCGGAGAGCCCCGAGCTCACGCGTCTGTGGCACATCGTCTATGCGAATGCGGACAGTCCCGCGGTCCGGGAGCTCGCCGGCCATGTCGAAGAGTGGGTGCGCGCCGTACTCATCGTCGGGCGTAAGGCCGAGGCGATCGATGTTGATTGTCCGCTCGAACTCCAGACACTGACGGTGTTCTCACTGCTGCGCACTTTCGATGAAAGGGCTCTGTCACTGACGGAGGACGACAGCGCGGCCGTCGATCCGGCGGAGATCTCGGTCCATCAGTTCCGACTGCTCACACGTCTGCTGCAGGCCTGACGGAGACTCACAGGGAGTCGGCCGACAGCTTCCGGTCCGAGGCCGGTGCATGAGGCAGGCCCCGGACGAGTTCGGGACCGAGGTCGGAGATGTTGCGGACGCCCATGAGACCCATGGCGGTGAGGATCTCCTGCTGGATGAGGGCGATCGCCCTCTCGACGCCTCGCTGACCGCCGGCCATGAGGCCGTACAGATACGCCCGGCCGATGAGCACGAAGTCCGCCCCGGCGCACAGTGCGGCGACGACATCGGTGCCGGACATGATCCCGGAGTCGAAGATCAGCTCCATCTCCGGTCCGACCTCCGCTCGGACTTCGGCCAGTGACGTCAGCGGGTCCGGAGCCCGATCCAGCTGACGGCCGCCGTGGTTGGAGACGACGAGTCCATCGGCTCCGACGGATTGCGCGCGCTGGGCATCCTCGGCAGTGAGAATGCCCTTGACGAACAGTCGCCCGGTCCACTGTTCGCGGATCCAACGCAGGTCATCGAGGTCGAGAGTCGGATCGAACATCGTCGCTGTCATCTCCGCCAGGGACTGGGAGGTGTTCGACAGTGATGCGTACTTCGGCGGTTCGGTGGTGAGGAAGTTGAACCACCAGCCGGGGCGATAGGAGGCGTCGAGGATGGTCCCCAGCGTCAGTCGGGGTGGGATCGTCAGACCGTTGCGGTGATCACGCAGACGCTGACCGGTGATCGGGGTGTCGACGGTGACCAAAAGGGTCTCATATCCGCTGGCGGCGGCCCGCTGGATCAGGTCAAGGCTGCGTTGCCGGTCCTTCCACAGGTAGAGCTGGAACCACCGGGTGGAATCCGGTGCCGCCTGCGCGACGTCTTCGACAGAGGTCGTGCCCATCGTCGACAGTGAGAACGGGATTCCGGCCTTCGACGCCGCACGCACTCCGGCGACTTCGCCTTCGGAGTGCATCATGCGTGTGTATCCGGTCGGGGCGATGCCGAAGGGCAGTGCGGTTCGGGTGCCGGCGATCGTCGTCGACGTGTCCGGGGCGTCGACTCCATGGAGGATTCGGGGAAGCAGCTCGACGTTGCCCAGCGCGTCACGGTTCTTCGCCAATGTCCGCTCATCCAGAGCGGCACCGTCGACATAGTCGAACGGAGCCGTCGGCGTCACGCGCTTGGCGATGCGGCGGAGGTCCCAGATGTCTGCGGCCGACTCCAACCTCGCGGCGACTCGGTCGAGGCGGGGCAGGTCGAACTGGAGCAATGGAGCGAGCTCTTTGAGATCAGGCAGTCGGCGTTTCATTTCTCTCCTCATTCTCGGCCCAGGTGGCGCTTCTCGGTCCGATTCTTTCACTCCCGGTTGAGGTAGGCGAGCACTGCCTCGACGCGGCGGCTCGTCGTCTCCCCCGCTTGGAGGCCGAGTTTGTCGAAGATCGCGCTGATGGCCTTCTCGACGGAGCTGACCGAGACGAAGAGTCGCTCGCCGATGCCCCGGTTCGACAGTCCCTCGGCCATCGCTTCGAGCACTTCGCTTTCCCGCGGGTCAGGGTCGACAGCGTGTTCTGCCTCTCCGAGGTGGTGAGCAGCTGACGGACGACGTCGGGGTCGATGACCGTTCCGCCCTCGGCAATCCGATGGACCGATTCGAGGAACCGGTCGATGTCGGTCACCCGGTTCTTCAGCAGGTAGCCGACGCCCACCGACTCGGTGCTCAGCAGTTCTGTCGCATATTCACGCAGCACGTATTGGCTGAGCACGAGCACGCCGATGTCCGGAAAGCGCCGTTTGATCGCCAATGCCGCCTCCAGCCCTTCGGTGGTGTGGGTCGGCGGCATCCGCACGTCGACGATCGCCAAGGTCGGTCGCAGCTCGGCGACCGCCCGCAGCAGCTCGCCTCCGTCTCCGACGGACGCGACGACGCTGATCCCTTCGTCTTCGAGCAGACTGCGGACGCCTTCACGCAGCAGCACCGCATCATCGGCGAGAACGACGCGCATCTGATTCTCCGTCTGTATCTCTGTCATGGTCACCTCTAGCTCTTCTCACTCTTCGTGCTGCCCATCTGTGCTTCGGCACCGAGCGGGATCCAAGCGCTCACCGTCGTGCCCGTGCCCTCTGCGGAGTCGACATTGAGACTCCCGTCGAGGGCACCGACCCGTCGCGCAAGCCCTTGGAGTCCTCCCCCGCGCGGATCGGCTCCGCCGCGGCCGTCATCGGAGATGGTCACGGTCAGCGCCGTCTGCGCCTCGGCGACGATGCTCACCGTGATCGCGGTCGCCTCGGCGTGTTTGACGACGTTCGTCACGGCCTCACGAACGAAGAAGTAGGTCGCAGATTCCACTGCTGCCGGAAATCTGCCCTCCGGCACGGTCTGGAGGGTCAGCGGTACGGGGCTGCGCCCGGCGATCCGCTCGAGCACGGGGCGAAGCCCATGCTCATCCAGCGCTGTGGGATAGACCCGCCAAGCGACTTCCCGCATCTCGTCGATGAGGTCCTGGGACTGGATCAGCGCATCGTCGAGCAGGGATTCGGTCTTCACCGGGTCGGAGGCCCGCCTGGCACGCGCGATGAGCACAGACAGGGACACGACGTTCTGCTGCACGCCGTCGTGCAGGTCGCGTTCGATCCGGCGTCGTTCCTCGTCGATGGCGAGCACGACTCCACGGCGGGTCGTCAGCAGTTCGCTGATGCGGGTGTAGACGGCGAAGGGGCGCTCCACCTCGACGAAATGCGCGTCGATGCGGCTGTGCGCCCAGCTGGCCGCCTCGGCCAGAGCGACGGTTCCGATGAGGTTCGCCGCCCCGTAGAGGACACCGACGAACAGCGTCGGCTGGGAGATCGACCACATGTCGAACCCGATGTTGACGGCTCCCCCGATGAAGAATCCCTGGAAGAGCGAACCGAGAGTGACGACGAAGAATCCGCCGAGGAGGTTCGCCGTGGGGATGATGGCGAGACCTGCGACGAGGCCGTTGCCGAGCAGGAATCGCCGTTTCATCGGTGCAGATGCGAGGACGAGTCCGAATCCGCGGGAGTGCCGGGCGAGTTCCCAGCCCCGGACTCTCGTGGCCACACGTGAGGTGGGCGGGAGAACGGAGGTGATGACAAGCGGCAGGCACAGCAGACCACCCCACACGACAGCGAGGACGGACCGCGTCCACCGCGCGGCGAACATCCGTACTTCGGGAGGAAGGCGGGTGGACAGCGCGCTCGGCCAGGGCATGAATCGATCGTAGCAACGCCGATCGCCGACTCACAGGGGGTTCGACCGCAGTCTCGGATTCCGGTTTTCCGCAACGGCACCTGCCGGTCGACCGCACCGACTGTGTGCCCGACCGCGTACCGACCTTCCCGCCCGGTACCTAGCGTGGATAAGTATGGATCTCGCACTCGAGCTGCTCACTGCCTCTCTCACCTCTCCGTGGGTGTACCTGCTCATCGCCCTGGCCGCGGCTCTGGACTCGCTCGTGCCGATTGTGCCCTCGGAGACTCTGCTCATCACCGCTGCGACCTTCGCCGCGACGGGGCAGCCGCACCCAGCAGGGCTCGTCCTCGCCGCTGCGTCCGGAGCTCTCCTCGGCGATCTGGCGGCTCATCTTGTCGGCCGTTTCGCTGCGACCGGGGTCGGACGGTGGCGACGGTGGTCCCGAATTGAGAAGCTCCTCGGCTCCGCCCACACGGCATTCTCTCGCCGAGGCGGGACTGTGCTCATCGCCGGTCGGTTCGTTCCCGGAGGCCGCAGTCTGGCGACCATCGGCTCCGGCCTGCTCGGGTTCCCGATCCGAAGCTTCCTGCTCTGGGACGGAGTCGGAAGTCTGGCCTGGGCGCTCTATTCGACGGGAATCGGACTCATCGGGGGCACGCTCTTCGAGGACCGGCCGCTGCTCGGGGTCGCCGTCGGCATCGGAATCGCCCTGGCCATCACCAGCAGCGTCGAACTCGCCCGACGCCTGCAGAGCATGCGCCGGCGCCGCCGCACACGCAGCAGGCGCCGCACCCGCAGCAGGAGTCGATTCGACAATCTCCGAGGCCGAGATGTCATGATGGAGAGGATGTCTCAAACACATGTGTGGTACGTCAGCTACGGATCGAACATGGCCCGCGATCGGCTCGCCTGCTATCTGCAGGGCGGGCGACCGCCCGGTGCGAAGGTGACCTATCCGGGCGCCAGAGACAGCACCCTCCCCCAGGCAGAGGCCGGGATCGAGCTGCCCGGGACGATCTACTTTGCCGGAGAGTCGAAAGTCTGGGGCGGTGGCATGGCCTTCTACGACCATTCCGTCCCCGGACCGACACCGGCCAAGGCCTACCTCATCACTGCCGAGCAGTTCGCCGATGTCGCGGCGCAGGAGATGAATCGGCCGCCCGAACCCGACAGTCCGCTGGAGCGGCTCGTCTTCGACCTGCCCTCAGGCAGCTCACATTCTGTGGGCCCCGGCGGTTACGAGACGCTGCTCGTCCTCGATGATGTCGACGGAGTCCCCATGGTCACATTCACCGCAGCCCACGGTTCGACCGACACCGAACACACTCAGCCGCAGGAGTCATATCTGACGATGCTGCGCACGGGCACGGCTGAAGTCAGGACCGCTTCTGGGCTTCCCCTGCCCGCAGCTGCACAAGTGTGAGGTCGAGCAGAGGAGTCGGCACTCCCAGCTCCGCAGCCTTGAGCGCCATGTCGCCGAGGATGTGCTCCGTTTCGCTCGGCAGCCCAGCCGTCACATCCCGGTAGAGGGATGAGGTGAAGGCCGAACCGTCCTCGGTGAGCATCGTCAGCGTCATGGCGTGTGAGGCCTCCGAGACCGGGTGTCCGGCCGTTGCCGCCACGGCTTCGAGCTCGTCGACGATGGCATGCACATGCGACCGGCCGCCGGCTTCCATGATCGCCCCGACCGGAGCACGGAACAGGCAGGTGACGACACCGGCCGCGGCGATGAAGGTCCACTTCTCCCACAGCCCGTCGATGATTCCAGCGACGGTCTGGAGCTTGAACCCCGGCACGTCGAGAGCGTCGGAGATCCGCGCGGGCACCTGGGCACCGTGGAGGTCGCCGATGGTCATCACGGCCAGGTCGGTGAGCTGAACGACGGCTCCGTCTCTGATGGTGCCGACGATCTTGACGAATCCGCCGAGCACCTGTCCGGGGTATCTGTTCTGCAGCTTCTCGATCTGAGCCATGCCGTTGAGGATCGGGATGATCGTAGTCTGCTCTCCGACAGCCGGTCCGATGTCATCGATGACCGAGTCGAGGCCGCCGGCTTTGACCGCGATGATGACGAGGTTGAAGATCCGTGGTGCGGCTTCGAGCTCCTCAGCGGTGATGACATCGACCTGATTCGTCCGATCGGCATCGGGAGCGGTGAAGCGCATTCCTTCTGCGCGGACCGTCGCCGCTCGAGCCTGCCGGAGCAGGAATGTGACATCGCGTCCGGCCTCCTGCAGATAGGTGCCGAAGGCTCCGCCGGTGGCACCTGCCCCGGCGATGAGAATCGACAGATCCGCGCCTGCACCGGTTCCCTGGGCTGCGCTCTCAGCTGCTTGGGTCATTCCAACTCCTCCTTGAGCTCCCGAGCGGCCGCCGCGGGATCCTCAGCCGAGGTTATCGCACGGACGACTACGGCACGGTTCGCACCCGCCTGTCGGACCGCGTCCAGCCTCTCCCCCGCCGCGATCCCGCCGATGGCGAACCACGGTTTGTCCGCCTCGGCGGCGGTGGCGGTGAGCAGCGCCGTTCCCACGGCTGCGCGACCGGGCTTCGTCGGGGTCTCCCAGACGGGTCCGACACAGAAATAGTCGGTCTCCGGGTCCGCTTCGGCGGCGAGCGCCTGTTCGAGGGAATGGGTGGAGCGGCCGAGGATGACATCGGGGCCGAGTACGGCCCTGGCCTGAGAGCTGGTGAGGTCGCCTTGACCGACGTGGAAGACATCGGCGTCGGTGAGCAGTGCGACGTCGGCGCGGTCGTTGACGGAGAAGAGCTTGCCGTGACGGACGGCGGCATCCCGGAGGACTTCCAAGGCTGCGATCTCCGCGCGGGCCTCGAGGCTCTTGTCCCTCAGTTGGATGATGTCGACGCCCCCGCGGTAGGCGGCGTCGAGGAACTCGGCGAGGTCGCCCTGAGAGGTCCTGGCTTCGGTGCACAGGTAGAGCGACGCTTCGGCCAATCGGGCCTGCCTCCAGGCTCTCTTCGTCGGCCGTGCTGCGGTGCGCGGTGGCATCTGTGTGGTCATGGTCATAGAGTAGAGGAGTTCGCGGGAGCCTCCCAACGAGGCTGAGAGGGCGTAGGAGCCGACCGTCAGACCTGATGCGGATCATGCCGCCGGAGGGAGAAGCTGTGAGAGTCATTGTCGTCGGCGCCGGAATCATCGGCCTGTCCACGGCCTGGTACCTGCGCCGCCTCGGTGCCGAAGTCACCATCATCGATCCTGTCCCCGCGTTGGGGGCGAGCCATGCCGCCGCGGGGATGATCGCTCCCGCCGCCGAGGTGGTGTGGGGGCAGACTCCCCTGTACCCGTTGATGCAGGCCTCGGCGCAGATGTACCCGGAGTTCGCTGCCGAGGTGGCGAGCGCTGCCGCGGTCGACCTCGGCTTCACGGATGCCGGAACTCTCGTGTGCGCCGGAGACAGTGCCGATCTGCAGGCACTGCGAGAGCTGCGCGAAGCTCAGTCGCGGTCCGGTTTCGCCACCGAGCTCATCACCGGCAGCGCTGCCCGCCGGGTCGAGCCCTCTTTGTCGCCCGCAGTGGCCGGAGCCGTGCACATTCCCGGCGATCGGTCGATCGACCCGCGTCGGGTCTCCGCGGCTCTGATGTCTGCCCTGACCGCTGACTCAGTGTCGCACCTCATTCGGCAACGGGCAGTCGAGCTGCTGAGGGACGGTGATGCGACCGTGGGCGTCGCACTGAGCGATGGTCGTCGATTGGAAGCCGATCAGGTGATCCTCTGCGCCGGCAGCACCAACAACACGATCCATGGTGCCCCGCAGCTGCCGCTCCGGGAGGTTTGGGGCGATGTGCTGCGGCTGCGCGCCCCCGCCGAGGCGACTCCCCTGCTGACCCGCACCATCCGCGGGCTGGTCAACGGCCGCTCCGTCTACCTGGTTCCTCGCCCCGACGGCGAGATCGTCCTCGGTGCCAGTTCCCGTGAAGACGGACTCTCCGGCACCCCCGCCGGGGCGATCCACCGACTGCTCGCCGACGGGCAGCGACTGGTCCCAGGCATTCTCGACGCGGAGATCACCGATATCACCACCCGAGCCCGCCCCGGGTCCCCCGATGACCTGCCGATGATCGGGCGCATCGATCCCGGCTGCATCGTGAGCACCGGGTACTTCCGGCACGGCATCCTCTTGGCCCCGTTCGGTGGCAGGCTCGGGGCCGAACTCGCCCTGGGAGACGTTGCCGATTGGCTCCCTGAGGGAGCACTCGAGTCCGTGTCCCCACATCGCTTCACCACCGAAACCACTGCCGACCCGAACCACGCAACTGCCTACTCGACGAGGAGCATGTCATGACCGACCGCGAACACCCACCGAGCATCGTCCTCAACGGCGAGCATCATGAGCTCCCCGGTGCCACCTCGGCGCTCGACCTCATCGCCGACGTCACCGGACGGGAGCTGCAGACTGACGGGACACCGGCCGACGGCGGACGTCTGGGCATCGCCCTGGCCGTCGACGGTGAAGTCATCCGTCGCGGTGCCTGGTCCGGATTCGCCTTGGCCGACGGGCACACCGTCGACATCGTCACCGCAGTGCAGGGAGGCTGATATGAGCTGGACGATCGATGATGTGGAGATGTCGTCTCGTCTCGTGATGGGCACGGGAGGGGCGAGCTCCCTGAGCATCCTCGAAGACGCCCTGATGGCTTCGGGGACCGAACTGACCACGGTGGCGATGCGCCGCTTCGACGCCGAGTCGAGAGACTCGGTCTTCACCATGCTCCAGCGTTTGGGAATCCGAGTGCTGCCGAACACCGCCGGCTGCTACACCGCCCGGGATGCCGTGCTCACTGCCCGCCTGGCCAGGGAAGCCCTGGAGACGAACTGGGTGAAACTCGAGGTCATCGCCGATGAGGACACGCTGCTGCCCGACCCCATCGAACTCTTCTCCGCGGCCGAGGAACTCGTCCTCGACGGATTCACGGTCTTCGCCTACACGAACGACGATCCGGCTCTGGCGAAACGCCTGGAGGATGCCGGGGTGGCGGTGGTGATGCCGGCCGGTGCACCGATCGGCAGCGGACTGGGCATCCTCAATCCCCACAACGTCGAAACCATCGTCTCCCGTGCGCAGGTGCCCGTGATCCTCGACGCCGGTGTCGGCACCGCCTCGGATGCGGCTCTGGCGATGGAGCTCGGGTGCACTGCGGTGCTGCTGGCCTCGGCCGTCACCCGCGCCCACGACGCTCATGCCATGGCCCGGGCGATGGCTCTGGCCGTCGAGGCCGGACATCTGGCGGCCGGAGCCGGGAGGATCCCCAAGCGACCCTTGGCATTGGCATCATCGCCGTTCGCCGGAATGGTCGCAGCACAATGAGCACCGCTTCCACCGCTCTGCCGACGCTCCCTCCGCTCGTCGAACCCGTGGAATCCCTGTCCCCTGCAGAGCTGGAACGCTACTCCCGGCACCTCAGCCTGCCGGGATTCGGACTGGAGGGGCAACGGCGTCTGCGGGCCGCCTCGGTGCTGGTCATCGGAGCCGGTGGACTCGGTTCGCCCGTGATCAACTATCTCGCGGCCGCCGGGGTCGGCTCGATCACGATCATCGACGATGACGTGGTGGAGTCGTCGAATCTGCAGCGTCAGGTCATCCACCGGGATGCCGATGTCGGCCGAACGAAGGTCGCCTCGGCCGCCGAAGCCGTGCACCGGCTCGATCCGAACATCGTGGTGCGCACGATCGAGGGTCGGCTGACCCCGGAGAATGCGCTCGATCTCTTCGCTGGCCACGATCTCGTCCTCGACGGTACCGACAACTTCGCCACCCGGTACCTGTCCAATGATGCTGCCGAACTCATCGGCACCCCCTTGGTGTGGGGCACGATCTTCCGCTTCGCCGGTCAGGTGAGCACGTTCGTTCCCGGCCACGGACCGATGCTGCGCGACCTGTTCCCGGATATCCCGGAACCCGATTCGGTACCCAACTGTGCCGAGGGCGGGGTTCTCGGCGTCCTGTGCGGAACCGTGGGCTCGGCAATGGCGACCGAGGCGATCAAACTCATCTGCGGAGTCGGTTCTCCATTCATCGGTCGACTCCTGCGCTACGAGGCGCTGACCGGGGAGTATTCGACTCTGCGGTTCTCCCCCGATCCCGACCGTCCCGCGGTCACCGATCTCACCGAGGCAGCCGCCGCCTGCGCAGCCGTTCCGGCCATCGGCACGGCCCCCGGTCCCGCGGCAGACGAAATCGACATCGCAGAGTTTCGGGCCCGGGAAGACGATGTGGTCGTCGTGGATGTGCGAGAGGACTGGGAACGCGAACTGGCCTCCATCCCCGGTTCGATGCATCTGCCCCTCGGCGACATTCGAGACAGCGGGTGGGAGGCGCTTGAGTCGGTGCTCGGTGGCGCCGGCCGGCCGGAGGCGCCTGTCGACATCGTCTTCCACTGCAAGTCCGGGGCTCGATCGGCCGAGGCCGTCCGGATTCTGTCCGGTTCGGTGCCGGCCGGAGTCCGACTGCGTTCCCTTGCCGGCGCATCGATGCGTGGGAGGCCGCCGCTCGGGCCTCGGCAGACCAAAGGGACCGGCAACCGGCAGCTTCAGCGGCCCAGCGACCGCTTAGCTCAGGAGCCGGATCGGTCGGCCAGACGTGATCGCAGTCCCCGTTCACCGGCTCTCATCACCGCTCCGTGCATGACTCCGGATAGGGGTCGCATCGCTCTGATGATCGTTCTGCTCGTCGTCACACACCACAGAGAATCGATGGTCGTCACGCCTGCCGAGGCGGTCAGAGTCCATCGGCCCTCGCCCCGCAGATCACCATTCGCACGGAAACGGATGAGATGGGGCGCATCGACCTCGTCGACTTCGATGGAGAAGCGCAGGGACCACCCGATCGGGGCGTGGACCAGAAGGCGGGCTCGGCTGCCAGGGGTCACCGGCAGATCGGCTGCGTCAACGTCAGCCTGTGCTGCCCCGACCTTTTCGGCTGCTGTCAGTCCCGGCCACCACCCCGGCCACTGGTCGACCCGTTCCAGAACAGCCCACACCGACTCGATTCCGGCGTCGACGATCCACCGGTCGTCGAAATGGAAGGGCGCGGACTCTCCGGGCTGTGGGGTCACATGTTCGTGGCTCATGGTACGACGGTAGTGTGGAAGGTGTGAGTGAGGACAACTTCGTCAGCAATCGTCGGCCATCGCCTCTGGGCGGCCGCAAACCGACCAAGGATGACCTTGCGGATTTCGCGACGGATGATCCGAATGCGATCGACGATATTCTGCCGAGCGATTCCTCAGGGCTGAAGCTGCTCATCGTCGGCATCAACCCGGGGCTGTGGACGGCTGCGGTGAATGCGCCGTTCGCGCGTCCCGGCAATCGGTTCTGGCCGTCTCTGCATCAGGCGGGTCTCACCGATCACCAGGTCGATGCTTCGTGTGGACTCGATCCCGCGGATGAACAGCAGCTGCTGCGTCGCGGCATCGGCCTGACCAACCTCATCGGGCGAGCCACTGTCCGGGCCGACGAACTCTCCCGGCAGGAGCTGCGTGAGGGGGCGGCCCACCTCATCGGTCGTCTTTCCGATGACCGCCCCCGTGCCGTGGCGATCGCCGGGATCACCGCGTTCAGGACTGGTTTCGCACAGCCGAAGGCCCAGCTCGGTCAGCAGGATACGACGCTGATCGAAGGGTGGCCCGATGAGGTGGCTCTGCATGTGGTGCCGCAGCCCAGCGGACTCAACGCCCACTACCAGGTCGCCGACCTCGCCCGGATCTGGCGCGAGGTGTGGGAGAGCATCGACCGTGAGGACGTGGAGTCCTGATCGCCAAACCGGAGGACCCTGTCATTCGCCTTTGGACTTCCGCCCAGCAGAATTGTGGAAAGAGTAGCTGAATGCAGGTTGGCTGCCACCATGGCCTCCAGCCGCTGCCTCGGCTCGCCGGGACCCGACATGCTCCCGGATGCCGGTGAGCAGCAGCTCCTCGACCGGGCTCAGCGGCTCGAAGTCCGCGTCGTAGACATCAACGCTGACGGTGGTGCTCCCGATTCTCAGCGGTGGCGGCTGCTCGGCCCTGCGAATGAACCGCCACGGCAGTATGATCCGCCGCTGCTGGTCGTCGGGACCTTCGTCAGCACCCTCGACCTCTCCTGATGCAGACGACTCGCCCGACGCAGGCGCACCAGACCCGGGTGCGGTGTCTGCAGCTACAGGGCCTGCAACTGTGCTGTCTTCGACCGTGGCGGCCGGTGGACTTGGTCCGCCCTCAACAGTTGGTGGGTCGGAACCGACTGCCGGGTTCGGCGGACCGGTTCCCGCGAGAATACCCGGCGGAGCAGTCGTCTCGGCGACGCTCTCGCCGCCGACCAGGCCCGGGTCGGGCTCGCTGATCGGTTTGGTGCGCGAGCGGTAGCGGTGGCCCGTGGGCGTGACCACTTCGAGCGCATACGGCGTTGCCCCATGCCGCCACCCCGCGAGTTCCTTCGCATAATTGCAGGCCGCGCACAAGCCGGAGGAGTTCTCCCATTCGGTGTCTCCGCCAGCGGCGAAGGAGACCGCGTGATCGGCCTGCTTGATCGGCGCGTCGCACCAGGGCGAGCGGCACACATCATCACGCATAACAATCATGCGCCGGAGCAGTCCGGCAAACTCCCTGCGGCGAGAATCCATCCGCACAAGCTGTCCGTCCTCCGGCCGCGTGTACAGGCGACGTAGGAACACCGCAGCATCATTCTCGGCCACGAAATCCCTGGCAACCTCGGCCGGGATCGGTCCGACTCCGGGGAACCATGCCGATTCCTCCCCCGGTGCGAACAGACTGCTCGCCTGCATGATCAGGTGCACCTCCGTCGGCACGGCCTTGGCCGATTCCTGCCCGGTCAGGCGTTCGACCAGCAGGTCTGCCGCGATCTGACTCTGCGAGCGACCGTCGGCTTCACCCGTGGCGATGACAGACTGTGCCGATTTCGTCAGGTTCGCAAAGGCGGCAACCGCCTGCGGCATCGGCAGCAGCGCGGTCAGGTAGGCCATGTTCCCCGGAGCCGGACGCACACTCACTGAACGCTCTTCGATGCAGCGTTCCAAGTGGTCGACCGCGGCCTGCTGGTCGAGCTTCTGCGCAAGCGCTCGCACCTCGTTGCCGAGTTGCCTGACACCCACCTCGGAAAGGCGTTCGGCCATGCACTCATCGAGCTCATGCTTCTTCTCCCTCGGCAGCCAGTCGGACTCCTTGGCAACAACCCGGGCTTTCTCTTCCGAGATGTCACCGCCCTTCATCGCCGCAAACGTCCTCGGCAGGTCCATGAGCAGAGTCCGGGAGAACTTCAACAGTGCGTCTCCGCGGGAGCGCGAGACCTTCCTCGCCAGGGCCACCTCGGCTCCGAGGCCACGTCCCTGCTTCTTGCTGGCAACACCGTCTTCGGCTTCGCGATTGCGGCGGAGCATGTCGAACGTCAGGGTCTCACGGGCCTGCGCGGCCGCACTCGCCGACGCGAGTTCCTCGAGTGCAGTGATGCGATCGATGGCTTCTTCCTCGGTCTTCGCCGGGGGCAGTTCGGACAGACTGACACGCCACCGACGGATCTCGGTGAGAACGTCTGGAACCTGCTCTGCTTCCATGTCCAAAACACTATCGGTCGCCACTGACATAAGAATCCTGACCGACGTTCTCCCATGTCAGAAGCAACACCCCACCGGCAAAGGCGAGAGTCCTGTCAACGGCTATGTCTGAGAACTGCTGACGGCTGACGTTGTGGCAGGCCTCCGACTGAAGTGTTCGCGACAGCGGGCGACATAGGCGTCGAGGCCCCCGACGTGGCTGGCATCGATGGCGGTGGCGACAGGACTCGGTGGGTCCTCATCCGAGGCCGCCTCCGATGCCTCTGCAGCACTCGATCCGCGCTGCGAGTCTTTGAGCCGTTGATGGAAGACGGCATCGCGGCCGCAGATCGTGCAGACCGCGGTGAGCCTAAGCACTTCTTCGGCCACGGCCATGAGACTCGGCAGCGGTTCGAATGGCTCTCCGTCGAAGGTCACGCACAGCCCCTCGACGATGACGTCGATCCCGTCGCGAAGGAGCCCCTCGACTATGGGAATGAGCTCGGGTCCGAAGAACTGAGCCTCATCGATGGCGACGAGATCATAGTCGGCAGAGCGGGCCGCCTCGGCGAGGGAGTCCACGTCCGACAGCGGCACCGCGGGGATGTGGGCTCCGATATGTGAGGTGATCGTCGAGATCGGCGAGCGGGTGTCGAGCGAATGGGACACCACGAGGACAGCCACGCCGGCGATGGTCGCCCTCCTCACCCGGCGCATGAGCTCCTCGGACTTGCCGGAGAACATGGGCCCGGCGATGACGATGAGGCGACCGGTGTCAGTCATCGTCGACGGTGACGCGCTTGGTGTCGGTGTCGACGGTGACTTCCGTCTCCTCCCCGCCACCGGAGAAGTCGAATTGGTATTCCTGCATGCTGTCGTCGTATTCGAGCTTCCAGCCGACGAGCTTGCCGGACGCCTTCTCCTGCGCGAGTTTGAGTGCGTCGTCGAAGGTCATCGGGTCGTTGAGGTCGATGGGCTCTTCCTTGTCGTCGGTCGAATCCTGCTCGTGTTCGACGATATTTCCGGAGTCGGCGTCGATCTCGACGTCGTGGTCGGTGGTGCCGTCGAGGATCGAGACGTCGTACTGCCAGGCCCCGTCCTTCTCGTCCCAGTCGAGTTCGATGCCGTGGACGATTCCGTTTCCGACTTCCTTCTTCGCCGTCTCGATCGCGTCGCCGGCACTGACCGCCGGCGCATCCTTGCTCAGATCGGCATCGGCGGGGAGCCCTTGTCCGGACGAGTCCTGCGTCGATTCCTGCTCGCTGTCGTCGCCGGCGTTCTCATCCTTGTCGTCCGTGGCCTCATCGGCGTTGTCCGACGACGAGTCGCTGGCGGCGGGACTGTCTTGAGTGTCATCACCGCCGTTCTCCGAGCCGCTTCCGGTACACCCGGCCAAACCGAGAGAAAGAGCCGCGAGTCCTGCCGCTGTGCTCAATGCCATGCGTTTCGTCTTCATGGGGCTCACGCTAGCAGGGAACGCGTCGGGCAGCAGAGCTTCTGAGAAAAGTCTCATCTGCGCGAACGCCGATTCTCCATCGAGCTCGGAGCACGCCTCGTCCAGGCGCCGGCGTTCGATGGGTTCGGATCCTCAGTCAAGGCAGAACTCGTTGCCCTCAGGGTCGGCCATGATGATGAAGCCCTGCTCCATCGGCGGATCGGGATCGACACGTCTGAGCCGATGTCCTCCGAACTCTGACAGGCGCACGCATTCGGCTTCCAGCGCCTCCATCCGTTCCTCGCCTTCGAGGCCCGGTGCCGATCGGACGTCGAGATGGATCCGGTTCTTCACCGTTTTGTCTTCGGGGACGGTCTGGAAGAACAGGCGGGGTCCGATGCCCTCGGGATCTTCGATGGCCGCGCGCATGTTCTCCGGCCCGAGCTCGATCCCGAGTTCGGCGATGAAGGCTTTCCAAGCGTCGAACGGATCGTCGTCGCCGAGTTCGACGCCCGGCGGGCCAGGAATGATGTAGCCGAGTGCCGATGCCCAGAACCTCGCCGTCTTCACCGGGTCATGGCAGTCGAAAGTGACTTGGACTCTTCTGCTCATCTCAGTCTCTCCTCGCTGAGTAAGGGTCGCGCGCGACCAGCAGTGTCATCACCGACCAGTCACCGGTTTCCGGACCGTACAGGTCCCATCATCCTCCCTGTTCGTCAGAACGACCAGCACCGGATCAGACAGCCAACGGCTCGTTGAAGGAGAACAGACTCGGAATCTCGTGCCTGATCGTCTCCCCGAAGGTGGGCGCCCCGCCGAAGAGTCCTTCGACCGCATCGACGGTGTGCAGCACTCGATCGCGTGAGATCGGGGGCATGAGGTCGCCGTCCTTGAGGTAGCGCTTGAGCGAGCCGGTCGCCGCTGCTCTCAACCCCAGGCGACCGGCGATGGACCATGTGATGCATTCGGTTTCGAAACGCACCTGGGCCCTGTCGATCCCGGGCTCACTGCCGATGACGCCGAGCTTCGGCCGGTCGCCACGGTGACCTGCGAAGACGAGGGCCAACTCCTCGATCAGGTGCACGAGCATCACTGTGGGGCTGCGGGTCGTCGGCAGCGTCTCGGGCAGCAGATCCTTTCCGCGCAGGGCGGCGATGACCGTGTTGAGGCCGTCCCAGGTCGGGGCACGGTTCGCGGTGTCGGGGCCGGCCGCCTCGGCGGAGGCCGTCGATCCCGCAGCGGGAGGGACTGACGGTTCCGCAGCGGAAGGGACTGACGCTTCCGGGCCGGATCGGGAGACTACCGCCGCATCAAATGCTGTGAGCTGGGGAGACCGGCGGACAGCACAGAGCAGCTCGTCCCACGACGGGAGTGAGCTGCGCTCGCGTGGCTCGCTGTAGAGGGCGTCGAATGAGTGCGGGTTTACGTCCATACGCTCAATCTAGGACTCGACACTGACGTGAGATTCGGCGAACCTCGGACCTGCACGACATGCCGGTCGGCCAGTAGGCTCGCACTGCATGGAAAGTGGCAGGGCTCCGCCGAGATCCCAGGAATAAGGGACTGAGGAACTGAGCAGGGCGGAGTGCCGGCGACGGAAGAGGAGAGTCACATGGCTGAGAACAACGGCGACATTCACCTGCATATCGGGCCCGAAGAGCTTGTCATCCGCCAGCGCTACCAGGTCATCAGCATCGCCAATGATGTGCTCATCGGCGTGTGGTTCCTCATCGGCAGCTTCATGTTCTTCTCCGACGCTCTGATGACCACCGGCACCTGGCTGTTCGTCATCGGCAGCATCGAGATGCTCATCCGCCCGGTCATCCGACTCATCCGGCACCTGCATCTGCAGAGGTTCCGCGGACCAAGTGGCGTCACCGCCGACTCGGGATACGACTTCTGAGCAGGGACGACCAGTCGATCCTGACGAGGACGTGGGCGGCCACCGCCACCGCGCCCATCGTCGGTGCACCGCGGGCCCAGTCGCCGGCGGTCAGCGGTCTGCCGAGTGCGGCGAGTTCCCGTCGGGCATAAGCGGCGCCCGGCCACATGATCGGCAGAGCCGTGATCACTCCTGCGGTGTATCGTCGAGCTGCGACTGCCGAGAGCAGGTGGGTGAACACGTGAGCTTCGAGGCCTGCGACCGACGCCCGATAGAAGCGTGAGGCTCCCCCTGTCCGAACCCCTCGGATACTGGCAGCGGCGAGCCCGGCCCCGACCACTACGATCGCGGCCACGCTCTGCTTCGTCGACATCCGCACAGCGTCGATTCCAGTGAGATCGGCGATGTAGTCGGCCGTCGTGGGGAAAGTCAGTGCCTCCTCCGCGTCGTGGAGAGCCCAAGCGGCGAACAGCATGATCGGTCCGCGCATTGCGTTCCCTTCAGACGACAGAACTCACAGACTCATTGCACCACACAATCGCTTCGGAGGTCCGTTGTCGCAGGGGCCGTGCCGCTTCAGGACAGGTTCACTCGTCCATCAGCGAGGTGAAATCGACGGTGAGAGGATTCCTGGGCCCACCGGTGGTCATGGGTTGTTGCGAGGACGGCGCCGCCTCGGGCCAGGAAGCCATAGATGATCACGCTCAACCGGTCCATTCCCACCCGTCGCGACCGATCGTGGGTTCGTCGAGAAGCAGGACTTCTGCGCCTGTGACAAGGGCCGAAGCGATGACGAGGTCTTTGCGCCGGGGCGTGTCGAGGTCAAATGGATGCTCCTCACACACGGCAGCCAGATCGGCCTCGTCCAACGCCGTGTCGACGATGCGGCGACGCCGTTCGATCATTTCCGGCCGATCGCGCCGCCGGTGGCGCGGCAGCGGAGCCGCAAGCATGAGTTCGGATCGCACGGTCGCTGCCGAGAGCTGAACGCCGGGATCCTGTCCGACCCATCCCAGATGAGCGCTGCGGACGTGGGCGGGCAGGTCCAGCAGATTCGTCCTTTCGCCGAGGCGGCTCGCCGTGACCGTGCCCGCGCAGTCAGCCGACCGATCGAGGAGTCCGATGAGCCCGCGCAGCAGAGTCGACTTCCCCGCTCCGTTGGCGCCGGTGAGGGTGATCAGCTCACCGGGGTGAAGGTCGAAGTCGACGCCCTTGAGCACAACTGTGCCTGCGCGGTCCACGCCGAAGTCCCTCACCTTAAGCACGGGTTCCGTTCTCACGGGTGCGGTCGGAATGACCGGTCCGGGCGGGTCAACGGGACGAGTGTCCCAGACTCCCTGCCGCAGTGCGGAACGGCCCAGCTCGTCACCTGTACCTGCCTCAGCGTCGGTGTCGGCGTCGGCGTCGGCGTCGAGTTCAGTGTCGACCCCGGAATCCCCGGGCGCGACGTGCGCCGGCCTCAGCCTGCCCGCGTCGAGGAAACGCAGCTCGTGGCAGGAGAGAGCGAGCTCGTCGATCTGGTGTCCGGTGATGAGCACCGACCGCCCACGACCACAGGTCTGCCGCAGGGCAGCCGCCAGACCTCGACGCATATCGGGGTCGAGTGACTGCGAGGGCTGGTCCAGAATGAGCAGATCGGGGTCGAGTGCGGTGATCCTCGACAACGCCACCAATTGGCGCTGACCGCCGGAGAGCGTATCGAGACGGCGGGCCCACAGGTCGTCGATCCCCAACCGTGCCAACGCAGCCCGCGCCCGCTCCTCTGACTCGGCTCCCGCAATGCCGCGCAATCTGCACGCCAACTGGACCTCATCCTCGACGTGGCTGGTCATTCCGCTCAGTTGGGCTTCCGGATCATCGCCGAGGAGGCCGACAGTCCCAGCGGCGTCGACGTGCCCGGTCGATGTTCCTCTGGCTCCGAGCAGACCGGCCAACGCCCGAGCCAGGGTCGATGTTCCCGATCCGACGGGACCGAGAACCGCGGTCATCGATCCTGCCGGCAGCGACAGGGCGACATCGGTCAGAGCCTGGGTCTCTTCACCGGCGTAGGTGAATCCGAAACCTGTCATCGCCGTCACCTCAGCGGACACCGATCAGTTGAGAGGAGTTCGGCAGCGGCAGCACACCGGCCACCGAGGCGGAGACGAGACCGACCGCGAGGACAGCGATGGTGAGACGCAGCAGTCCCTGTCCGCGACCGGTGTGGTAGTCGTGCAGTTCGACACGGCGACTGTTCGCTCCGAGGCCGCTCTGTTCGAGCACCTCGTGGCGCTGTTCGACCTCGATGAGCACCGAGGTGAACAGGCCCGTGACGATGCCCGGCAGCAGCCGCATCCGCACGCGCCAGCGCTGCGTCGCCCAGCCTCGGGCCTTTCGGGCTTCGATGACGTGGCGGGTTCGGGCGCCGATGAGAGGGATGAGTCCGATTGCGGAGGCGCACACATAGGCGATGCTGTCGGGCAGTCGGAGCATGCGCAAACCATCGAAGAGTCGAGCCGAATCGGTGCCGAGGCCGAAGAGGGCACACAGGCCGATGAGTGCGGTCACGCGCAGCCAGATCTGGATTGCGATGCTCAGTCCTTCGACGCTGAGATGCGCCGGTGCTGCCTCCCAGAGGACATGCACCTCGGCGCCCGGGTAGAAGAACCCCTGCACGATGACGAGCACGAACAGCGTCGGCAGGCACAGCACGGCGACACCGAGGGCCCACGACCGCAGACGCAGCGCCGGTGAGACGACGACTGTGAGCCCGGTGGCGACGATGACGGCCATGGGCACCACGGGTGAGGGCACCCCGAAGACGAGCAGGAGGCTGCTGAAGAGGATGACGATCTCGGTAGCCGGATGCAGCCGGCGACCGAGGTCAGTGCGACCGTCTTCTGGAGATACGGCGGCACCTCCTGTACTGGGGGTCTTGGGACCGGAGGCGATCATTCCGCCGCGGGCGCCGACCCGGCCGTCGCTCCGGCAGACGCTGTGCTCTCATTCGACGCAGACTTCTGGCGGCTGTGCAGGGCGAAGGGGTAGCGACCGATGATGCGTTTGGGCAGCGACCTGATGACGACATAGGCGAGGGCGAAGATGAGCGCCTTATCGACGATGTCGGAGATCATGCTCTGAGCGAAGGTGGCGTTGAACATCTCGAGGCCCGCGGCTTGGAGGATGGCCACGACTCCCCCGGTTCCGGCTCCGAGTCCGCCGCCGAAGACGTAGGCGGCTACGGGTGCTCCGATGGCACCGGCGGGAACCCCGGCGACGGCGCCGACGATGACCGCCGTCCAGGGTGTGCGGAAGACCCCGAGTCGTGCTGCCCAGCCGGCGGCAGCTCCAATGAAGGCGGCCCCGGAGCTGAAGGCGATGACGCTGGGGCTCAGGGTGACGCCCCAGATGAGGTTCGAGATGATTCCCGTGAAGGCACCTGCGGCGGGCCCTGCCAGGACGCCGATGAGCACCGTTCCGATGGAGTCGAGGTAGAGGGGCACGGGCGTGTAGTTGCCGATGATCTGCCCGATGACGATGTTGAGCGCGATGGCGACCGGGATGAGCGCGAGGACGCTGCGGGGAATGAGCGGGAGGGTGCCGGCGGCGAGCAGGATGCCTCCGCCCAGATAGCCGAGCATGACCCACAGAGTGGTGTGGCCGAGGTCGACGCCGAGGTTGGCCGGTTGGGTCAGCAGCACGGCGACGTAGGTGCCGATGACGATGAGGGTGCCGAGCAGTGTGAGGGTGAGGGGAAGGGTGCGGTTGCGATTTTGTCCGGGACGACCGTGGTGGTCGGCCCCTGCCCAGACTGTCTGGAGTGTGCGGTCATGCGAGTGGTCCTTTCATCAGGGTGGTGCTGAGGTGGTCGAGGAATGCAGGAGCGTCGATAGTGCGGATGATCTCTGCATTCACGGGACGGCCCCAACGTCCCAGCCAATCGGCGACGGTTTCGCCTCGTGTGAGTGTACCCGTGAGTTCGACATCGACAGGTGCCCACCGAGTTGTCGCCCACGGCAGTTGGCCTGCAGCTCCCCTGACGGGAGCCGTGGCGACCGTGTCCTGGGCGTCGGTGTTCGGCTCTTCGGGCTCCGCCCCGGTCGACGCGACGGTGGTCTGTCGTGCCCATGACAGGGCGCAGGCGAGGACGAAGGGATCGTGGATATGGGCGAGGTAGCCGAGTCCGTCGGATTCGTGGAACTCGAAGTAGAAGCGCAGCGCCTCGGAAAGCTGTTCGAGGACCGACTGCCAGTGGTCATCGGCACCGTTGGCAGAGGCTCCGTCGAGGATCGTGGTGAGGCGCTCGGGTGTCATCTCAACGGCTTCGGTCGCTTCGATGGGGGCGATGACCGGCAGGTGTCCGAGGTGACTGTTCGCATGCGCTGTGCCGAATGCCTCGAACACTCGGGCCGTGGACTCGGGATCGAAGGTGACGTTCCATTCCGTCGTGGGGTGGGTGTTGCCGCGGTAGTTGAACGCTCCGCCCATGATGAAGAGTCGTTTGAACAGTCTCGGCAGCTCCGGGTCGATGTCGAGGGCGAGAGCGAGGTTCGTGGCCGGACCGATGACGACGCCGAGGAGCTGTCCGGGATGGGCGTGGGCAGCATCGACCCACGCTTGAGCAGCCGATACCGAACTCGCCGGGGCGATTGGGGCCAGCAAGTGCGCATACCCGCGCCCGGTCTCGCCATGAGTGAGGTCGGCGTATTCCAGTCCTTCGTCCGGCGCTGTCTGCGGAGTCTGTCGTGCCAGCGGAAGAGCGTGGCCGGCGTGGACGGGTATGTCGCTGCGGCCGGCCAGCGACAGCCATCCGCGGGTGTTCTCGACGACCTGTGAGGTAGCGACGTTGCCTCCGGTGGCGGCGATGCCGATGACGTCGACGTCGTTTTGGCAGCTCAGGTAGGCCAGCGCAATTGCATCGTCGATGCCGGGATCGCAGTCGAGGAAGAGCGGCAGTGTGGAAGGCATGATCCTATTCTGCCGGACGCGTGCGCTCACCACCGTCGGATGCGGGCCCAGTTTCCGCAGGCTTGGGTGGATCCTCGTCTCACCAGTCGGCAGCAGAGGTAGAGCGTCGTCGAGGGAGGTTCGTCGATTCCGAACCGTTCTCTCATGTCGATCGCTTCCTCACTGCCGAAGGGAGTGCCGATGAGCTCTCCGAACGGCATGCTGGTGATCCAGGGTTTAGCTGCGAACGTGAAGGCGTTGAAGAACATCTCACAGTCACAGCAGCAGGCACCCATCCTGCCCAACCGCGCGAGCAGCGCCGTGGCTCGTGGAGCCGTCCGGTCGCGGAAGCTCTCTGCGAAGCGATGAGTGCCGTTGCAGCCGAATTCGCCGAGTTGGCGGAACACATAGCAGGCCAGGCATTCTCCGGGCCGAGGGGCGAAGACGCGGGCGGTTTCCGCGTCGATGATCGTTCTGACGTCGTTGTCAATGGTGTTCTCGTCCATGACCACACAGTTCCAGACGGTACTGACATGAAATGACGCAGATGCGTTCCACTCACCGATTTTCGTCCTATTCCTGCTGGTCACGGCCGGAGAATGTTTCCCACCTTAGAATCGTGACCATGAGCATTCTCGTCATCGGTGAAGCCCTCATCGACATCGTCAGCACGAACGGCGCTCCCGACCGTTATGCACCGGGCGGAGCCCCGGCCAACGTGGCGCTCGGCCTGGGCCGCCTCGGTGACGATGTCGAGTTCCTCACCGATGTCGGTGATGACTTCCACGGCGGATTCCTTCTCGCCCACCTGCGGGAGTCCCAGGTCGACGTTCTCACTTCCCCGCGCGGCGCCACATCCACGGCGCTGGCTCGACTCTCAGAGGACGGATCGGCCGAGTACGAATTCCAGCTGCGGTGGGATCCCGATTCATCGCTTCTCGGAAGAAATGCCCATTCCGTCCTGCATTTCGGGTCGATCGCAGCATTCCTGTCACCGGGTTCCGCCGTGATCGATCGGCACCTCGATGATGCCGCGGAGCAGTCAGATCAGCAGAGAGACAGACCCCTCGTCTCCTTCGACCCGAACATCCGGCCGTCGATCATCGGTTCCCACGAGGAGGCCCTGCCGCGGTTCGAAGCTCTCGCCCAGAATGTCGATGTCCTCAAGCTCAGCGATGTCGATGCCGATTGGCTCTATCCCGACCTCGCCGAAGATGCTCAGATCGATCGTCTGCTCGGACTCGGTCCATCACTGGTGGCGATGACTCGCGCAGGTGACGGTGCGATCCTGGCGACCGCCTCGGCGCGGGTGACAGCAGCTGCGTCTCAGGTCGACGTCACGGACACGATCGGGGCCGGGGACACATTCATGGTCTCCCTCATCCACGACCTGCACGCTCAGGAGGCCGCGTTGTCCGATCTCAGCACGACAGAGCTCACGGGCCTGGGCGAACACGCAGCGGCGCTCGCCGCGATCACGGTCAGTCGCGAAGGCGCCGATCTTCCGTGGGCCGCGGATCTTAAGAACTGAGGAATTCGCCGAGCTGTCGCAGGCAGATGTCGTGGCCGTTGCGGTGGCCGTCGATCATCCCCTCCCCGACGAAGGACACGACCTGGTCGACGAGTTCGACTCGGGTGCCTGTCGAGGTGGGAATCAGGGCCCAGGTGATGATGGCGGTCGAGAGGATCTCATCGCCTCTTGTGAGAGTCTCAGTGGTCACGATATGACGGTCCGGCACGACCGCGCAGTACTGCCCGGTGGAGACGAATTCCAGCGCTCCGGGTGACCCGCAGCGGGCGCGGATCGCTCCACCCGGGCGGAACTCGTCGACATCGCAGACCATCTCCTCTCCCTCGGGGACTCCCCACTGCACGCGCTGGTCGATATCGGCGAAGGCGCTCCACACCGCGGAGACCGGGCGGTCGATATCAGCACCGAGGCTGATCGTCGCGGTCACGGGCGCACCCTGGTCGGATGCTGCCTCACTCACCGAAGAACACCACCTGGTTTCCGTCCGGGTCGGTGATCGGCAGGATGCGCTGTCCGCCACCGGGGCTCGGCTCGTCGTGGTCGATTCCGGTCACCCGCAGATGCTCGGCCATCTTGTCGAGGTCATCCACATCTAGGACCGCATTGGAGCGTCCGGCTCGCTGTGGGTCTTCCCAGATCTGGATTCCGAACTTCTCGTCGAAGAGCCATTGGGCCAGCCCCGCCATCGGCTTGTCATCCGGCTGTCGCCCAATGAGCCGGGAATACCATGCGGTCGCCTCCTTCTCGTCGGTGACAGCAATATTGGCCATGAGTCCAGTGATCATGATCGCTCCTTCGGGATCAGCCCTGAGAGTAAGTGATTGCAATATGCAATTACCTAGTACATGGAACCACATCTCGCGGGATCGGGCAAGAGAATCGTCGGATCGACCTCACACCGGCCTCGCCGCGATCCCACGGCCATTGGGGCTGGCCGCAACCGAGGTCGACGCCCGGCTCAGCTACCGGGACTCTCAGCTTCCGGAGATCTCCGCCTCGTAAGCGGCCTGCAATCGCTGTGAGGCCCGTGGTGCATCAGGATTCGGGCGCGGCACCCCGAGGTGGGTCTCCCGAAGCTCATCCACGAGACCTGCGACGAGTTGGGGGTCATCGGCCATGATTCTGGATCGGATCGTCAGCTCTGGCGAGGTCTCCCGGTGGGTCATTCCCCACGTTCCAAGGGCGACCATGACCGGCAGGGTCTGGATTCCAGCCTCGGTGAGGGTGTACTGGGCTCGCTGCCCGCGTGCGGCTTCCGCCTTTGTCAGCAGCCCTTCGTCGATGAGCTTCCTCAGACGACTGGCGAGCATGTTCGAGGCTATGCCCTCATCATTGTGGGTGAGCAGCTCGCGGAAGTGCCGACGATTGCCGAAGATGATGTCCCGCAGGACGATGAGCGACCAGTTGTCGCCGAGGACCTCGACGGCGGCGTTGATTGCGCAGCCCGAACGCGGCTGTGCGGGCATCGCCCCTCCTCCAGTGATTGCATTCTGAAACTACTTAATCTTACACTGGGTCCACTTCCCCGGAACCCACGCCATCCGTCGGACTGAAGACATCAGCCGAACCATCACATTGGAGTGCACATGGCCAAAGCGTGTGTCAACAACCTCTTCGTCTCCCTCGACGGATTCGCTGCCGGCGAGTTCGTCACCTTCGATCAGCCGATCGGCGAAGCCCAAGCACTGTTCTCCTACTTCGACGGCCGCGGCATCGAGGGCGTGGACAAGGTCGACGCCCCGGTGACCGCAGACCGCGCTCTGTTCGCCATGTGGGGGCAGGGCATCGGAGCCGAGATCATGGGCCGGAAAAAGTTCGGTCCCCAGACGGGGCCGTGGCCCGGCGACGGATGGCGTGGCTGGTGGGGTGAGGAACCGCCGTTCAAGACCCCGTGTTTCGTTCTCACTCATCATCCGCGCGAACCGATGGAGTTCGACAACGGCACGAGCTTCCATTTCATCGACGCCTCCCCCACGGAGGCCCTCGCTGAGGCGACCGCCGCGGCTGGCGGCGGCAATGTCCGCATCGGCGGCGGTCCTTCGATGGTCAGACAGTTCCTTGCGGCCGGCCTCGTCGACTTCATGCACCTAGTCATCGTCCCGGTCACCCTCGGCCGGGGAGTTTGGCTCTGGGAAGGGCTCGAGGGACTGGAAAAGGATTTCACGATCGAGAACTTCACCACGGCCAGTGGTCTGACTCATCAGCTGTGGAATCGAAAGGCTTGAGCCTCACCGGCGGCTCGAACCGGAATCATCGGAAAGACAGCTGGCCTGTCGTCTCCGATCGGAGACGACAGGCCAGCGGATTCGCACGGGGCTGTGCCCGTGTGGCTATTCAGCTCAGCTGATCGCCTCGGCGATGGGGGTCTGCCCGTCGTAGAAGTTCACGGTCTCACGCAAGGCTGCGGATTCGGCGATGACGTGTGTGATGACATCGGCGACGAGTTCGCGGGAGGTCACCCGCACCTCGTCGGCCGGCCGGTCGCCGTCGAGGTCGCCGGCTTCATCGGCGATGAGGACCTTTCCGGTGGAGGGTTCGAGGGTCAGCCCGCCGGGTCCGAGAATCGTGAAGTCGAGATCGCTGGCGCGCAGGTGCGCATCGGCACCGGCCTTGGCCTCGACGTAGGGGTAGAAGGAGCTCTCCGGGTCGACACGGTCGCGGTCGACACTCGCGCTGGCATAGGAGACCATGACGAAGCGCTCGACTCCCGCCTGTCCGGCGGCGTCGATCGAGCGTGTGGCGGCCTCGAGGTCGACGGCCCTCGTCCGCTCCGGGCTGCCGCCGCCGGCTCCGGCGGAGAACACGACAGCCTGGGCTCCTGCGAACAGGTCGGCGAGTACCTGGGTGTCGGCGGTTTCGATGTCGAGGACGACCGGGTTGGCCCCAGCGGTTTTGACATCTGATGACTGGTCGGGGTTGCGGATCACCGAATCGACGGCGAAGCCTGCGGCCTTGAGCTTGGGCGCGGCCAGAAGTGCGATCTTTCCATGGCCGCCGAGAATGACGACACGAGCTGAATCAGACATATCTACCTCCGTTGTCGGTGATGCTTGGTGTCCGGTACAGCGACAGGTCGGCCGTGATTATTCCGTGACGCCGGTATTCTGATGTCCATGACCGACGATCTCTCCCCTGCCGCCGTCGTGCGTCGGCTCGGCCGTGGACAGCAGGTCGTCATCCCCTCCTCGAATCGGCAGGTCCTCTTCGGTCTGCTCGTCGCGCTCGTCATCGGCATCGGTCTACTCGCCTCCTTCATCTACGTCGTCACCGCCAAAATCGAGGACGGGCGCAGCCCGTGGCTGATCATCATCAACCTGCGCATGTGGGCGTTGGTCATCGGCATCGTCGGGTGCCTCGTCGTCGCACCGATCGGTCTGTTCGTGCGAATGCGCAGGCGCGAAGCCCTCGTCCTCTCCCCCGTCGGCGTCGCGTTGGCACGGCGCGGTGAGGTTCTGCCGGGCACACTGCTGTCGTGGCACAATATCGAGGCGATTGTGTTCGAAGAGGCGGCACGCCGTGGTCCGAGGGTCGCGACGTATATCCTCACCGAGGAAGCGACCCGGCGGCGACGCGGGCGCAGGCATAATCCGCGGTTGCTCGTCAGAAGCGGGTTCGTCCTCAGCCATCGGCGACTCGTCCCGGTGCTGAAAGCCGCACATGCCCGTTTCGCACCACGCGTCCATGGACACCGGTAGGCCCGCACATGCGCGTGCCTTACCGTTGAGATCATGATCCGACGCCTCATCGCCCGCGCCTTCTGGACGTACAGCAAGTGGAAGCTCGTCACCGAGCCCGCCCCGAATCGTCCGACGATCCTCATCGGGGCACCCCACACCTCCAATTGGGACTTCGTCGTGATGCTCGCGATCGCGTGGCGCCTTCGTGTCGATGTCCATTGGCTGGGCAAGCATTCCCTCTTCACCGGATGGCGTGGGCCGATCATGCGCGGACTCGGCGGGATACCCGTCGACCGGTCGGATCCGGCCAAGATCGTCGACGAGGTGGTCGGCCGCATGCGTAAAGGGGAGGTCTTCGCTCTCGTCATCACTCCAGACGGAACCCGCGGTGGGCACACTCACTGGAAATCGGGGTTCCATCGCATCGCCCGTCAGACGGGCCTTCCTGTCACCTTGGGCTACGTGGACTCGGCCACTCACACCACAGGCCTGGGTCCGACCTTGGAGATGACCGATGACCTGGTCAGCGACATGGATCGGATCCGCGAGTTCTATGCCGACAAGCACGGCATCCGGCCGCACCTGCAGATCACGCCGAGGCTGCGCGAAGAAGCCGCCCCCGGTGACGATCGCAAAGGCGAGGCGGAGCAGAGCTGAGATGGACGGTGATCTGCGGGTCCCCGCCGGACCGGGGATCCCTGCCGGACTGGTCGTCCCCGCCGCCGAACTGTCAGAACAGTTCTCCCGGTCATCGGGACCCGGAGGCCAGCACGTCAACACCTCTGACTCCCGAGTGCAGCTGAGCCTCGACCTGGCTGCGGCGACCTTCCTCACCGAACCTCAGCGCGAGCGGGTGCTCAGCCGGTTGGCACCGCGCCTGTCCGGCACTGTGGTCACCGTGACCTCGGAGAAGCAGCGGTCGCAGCTGAAGAACCGGCAGGACGCGCGGATGCGTCTGGCGCAGATGCTGCGAGAGGCGTTGGCCCCGCCGGTGCAGAGGCGAGCCACGAAGCCGTCCCGAAATTCCCGTCGCCGCAGAGTGCGATCCGAACAGCGGCGGTCGGAGATCAAACGCAACCGCCGCCGGCCCCGTCTCGACTGATCCCCGGTGGTGACAGAGATGGTTGCGAAGAGCACAATGGGCGACATGAACAGCATTGAGATTCTCACCGACCTGTCCCAGCGCCCCCTCCAAGCGGCGCAGGCGCTGCCCGACCTCTCCCCCGAGGAACTCAACAGCCACCTCGGCGGTCATCCGAACTCCATCGCATGGTTGCTGTGGCACAGCGGCCGCGAGATCGACGTCCAGCTCTCCGACCTCACCGGAGGCCCTCAACAGTGGGAGGACTTCCGTGAGCGCTTCAACCTCGACGAGGCCGGCGATGGGTTCGGGCTCGGGCACACCCCGGAACAGGCAGCCGAGATCCGCGTCGACGATCAGCAGCTGCTCGTCGCCTATCTCAACGCTACATTGAACGCGTTCACCGAGTACCTGGAGACGCTGTCGGAGGACGACTTCGACGAGATCATCGATGAGAACTGGACGCCGGCAGTCACTCGCGGCGTCCGCATGGTCTCGATCATCGATGATGCGATTCAGCACGTCGCGCAGGCGGCGTTCATCGCCGGCGCTCCGGCCTGACCTCCGACGTCGGCTGTCCTGATCTCCAACGCCGCGCCGGCCTGTTCTCCAACGCCGGTCAAGGGCGGCGGAAGTCCCTGACCTCGCCGAGGCTGTCCATCCCGGCCGCTCGATAGGTGGCGACGGCGGCGGTGTTCGACGACGGGGTGGCCACGTTGACACTCGACGCTCCCATCGACCGCAGTGCGCTTGCAGCACCGAGCGCCATTTCCGTGCCATACCCGTGGCCGCGGTGGTCACCATGAACTCCGAGAGGTTCGATGATGCCGGGGCGACCGTGTCCAGCGGACCAGACGGTGGTGGCGCCGACGGCAGCACCGTCCGTGGAATAGCCGACGAGGCACCGAGCCTGTTGGTAGGCGTGTCCTGCAGCCATCAGCTGCCATCGCTCAGCGGTCAGTGATGCGCCGGGGAATGCGGCGGATTCGACGCTGATCCGGTCAGCGATGCCATCCGCTTCGACAGTCTCGAACCTCAACGAGGTCGGCGGGACAGAATCTGACAGTGCGCGGTGCAGGACGGTCCAGGGTTCGTCGGGTGTCCATCGCGCCTGGGTGAGGGTGTGCTGCAACTCGGCCCCGAAGCGAGCCTCGACGATTCCTGTCCCCGGTGGGAGGAGATCGGACAGCGTGGTCTCGAGATCCGTCACGACCGCCTCGGCGAGGGTTTCATCCGAGGCATGGTCAGGCGAGATCGCCATACGGATGAGTTCGGATTCGTCGAGGAATCCGACAGCTGCGATCTCACCGTCGCGCGTCCATACCCGCAACGCCGAGGCGAGCGCTTGCGAGCCGAAGCGCTGATACCAACCGAGGTCGCCTGGATGGACTTGGACGGGCAGCCCCTCGCGCTGCCAGGACGCGACAGCATCGATGATGTTCGACAGGTCCTCGGCAGACGGAATCATCATGGTGGGTCAGCCTCGATCTTTAACCTGCGACGACGCGGGTTGCGAAACCAACAATCTCCGCTTCCGCCTCGGCGCGAGTCGTCGATTCGTTGTGGACTTCGTGCCGGACTCCTGAGAAGACTCGTGTGCGCACGTCGGCGTGACCGGCCTCGCGCAGCCTGTTGGCCACGTGGTAAGCGCCTTCGCCGTAGTTCGCAACCGGATCCTGGTCACCCGCGAGGATGAGCACCGGCAGATCGTTTGAGATCGTCGCATACCAGGAATCGGCATTGGCTTCGTCGTAGATGTCGACGAATCCCTGCAGGAATCGCGCACTCATCGGGGCACCGAAGTTGTTGAACGGGTCACGGCCGTGATCGGCGACGACCGCTTCGTCGAGGGCAACCCATGCGGTGGGTCCTGCATCGGGACCACAGCGGTCGAGGAACCCGTCGAAGAGCTGTCCCACCAGATGGTCTGCGGCAGGTTCCGCACGATGGTCGCCAGCGGCCGCCTCGGCGAGTTCAGCGCGGTCAATGGTCTGTTCGATTCCCTTCATCTGCGCGGCGATTCCGCACAGCGCCAGCCCGGTGAGTTCGGTTTCAGGGCGGGATGCCATGGACCGGGCGATCATCGACCCCCAGCTGTGGCCGAAGACGATATAGGGTAGTCCGGGCAGGATCTCACGCGCCTTCGCCTGCAGAGTCACCTCGTCGTCGACGACGACGCGCGCGGCCTCGTCTCCGGCGTCGGCCCAGACACCCGACTCCATGGCAGTGCGCCCGTGCCCTGCGTGGTCACTGGCGACGACGGCGAAGCCGGCATCGAGCAAGGTGCTGATGAGGTGGAGGTAGCGGCGGGAATGTTCGCCGAGGCCGTGGATGATCTGCACGATGCCGTTGGCGCCGTCGTGGGAGTGTGGAGCCACGCGTTGATCGTGTCGCGATCGTTGCTCGAGGGGAACGTGATTTCATGCAGGGCCAAGGCCGGACTCCTTTGTCAGTTTCGCTGCCGGCCCCGTGATTTCGGTGCGGGCAGAACAATCGCTGAGATGCAGATGATGCAGATACTGTACCGCGGATCTCAGGCATCGACTTCGTGCAGACGGGCGTGCAGATTCCGCACCTGGGTGCTCAATTCCGGATCGGGTCCGGCGACTTCGATTCCCGGGGCGACGTCCTGAACGGGCAGCGGCAGTACGGGACCGGGGGCCAGACCCCATTCCTTGTGCCAGGCGCTCAGCTGCTGGCTGCTGCTGGCGTAGACGATGCGGCCGAGGCCCACCCACGCGTGCGCCGCTGAGCACATCGGGCAGTGTTCGCCGGAGGTGAAGACGACGGTTTCGGCTCGCTGCTGGGGTGTGAGATGGTCGGCTGCCCAGCGAGCGATTTCGAATTCGGGGTGACGGGTGTGGTCGCCGCCGGCCACCCGGTTGCGGTCGGCGAAGAGTTCACGACCGTCGGCGTCGACGAGCACGGACCCGAATGGTTCGTCTCCGGCATCAAGGGCTTCGCGAGCCAGGTCGACGCACCGGGTGAGGAATCTGCGGTCATCATCATTGAGATCAGTTTGAGGTTCCATGCTCCTCATCCAATCACAGCGGGCATATTCTTGATCCATGCCGTTCGAAGCCGTGTCATTCACCGAGGTCTCCACCGAAGGTCTCGAGTCCTCCCCCGTCGCCGAGGCGCTGGCGGGCCTACGTGCCAACGAGGCACGGTACTTCTCCGATAAGTACAAGCACACGTTCACCGTGGCCCCGGCTGCTGAAGCACAGGACGTTCTGGACTGGGTCGAGCAGATCCTCGTGTCCGAACGCGAGATCGTTCCGACCTCGCCCGCGCTCGAAATCAGCATCAACGATATCGACGGCATCTACTGGGTGCACGTCTTCTATCAGTCCGGTCTGGCGATCAACGTACTGTGGACCCTGGCCGAGGATGGCAAGCGCGCCGTCGGTTTCAAACTCTCGGAGGGCATGGACGTGCCGCCCGAGCTGTCGGCGTTCAAGTTCGCCCGTCAGAAGTCGAAACTGGCCGGGGAGATCCGGGGATCTTTCTTCAAGATCAAGGGCGATCATCCCTTGCCATAGCGTCACGACGCGCAAGGCCAGAGGTCGCGAACGATCGGTTCCCATCCGGTCATTCGCGGCCTCAGCTCGTCGAGCTCAGCCTTTTTGAGGATCAGTCTCTGAGGACATACTTCAGGGTTTCGACCACCTGATCGGTTGTCTGGCACCAGGCTTTGGCTTCGGCATCGACTTCCTTGAGCGGATGCACGATGTCGGCATCGTGAAGGGTCACATAGGGTGTGCCGAGTGCTGCGCAGTAGCCGGCGTCGAAGGCGGCGTTCCATTGCTTGTACTTATCCCCGAAACGCACGACGACCAGATCGGCCTTTGCGATCAGCGTCCTAGTGCGAATGGCATTGACCTTGGACGACTGGTGGTCGCGCCAGTAGGAGCTGTCGTTCTCGCCGAGGTGGTCACCAGCAGCATCGCTGGCGGGATGGTCGGTCACGGGTGCGGTGAATTCGATGTCGAGACCCGCTGCCTCGGCGCCGCGCTTGATCTCATCGCGCCACTCGGTGTGGATCTCACCGGACAGGTAGACAGAGAAACTCATGTCGATCACTCCTCAGACTTATGGCAGATGGGACTGCTTTCCCTTCAAGCACCACCATAGCCAATCGGAACTCAGACGCTCAGCGCCGACCGCGCGGCCGAGCCCCGGACACAGACATCGCACGAAGTGACGTCTGCGGGCTCAGCCCCGGCGATCGTCAGCGTCAGGAGGTTGCCGTCCTGACGATCTCGGCGATGCGCTTCTCGGCGGCCTCGTCGATGGTCTCGAAGTACCACGCGGCGGGCATCAGCGTTCCGTCGGAACCACCGGCTGGGGTGAGTTCGACCTTTTCCGTGAGGGCCAGGTTGACCCGCTCGTCATTGCGCAGTGTCACCAGTGCAGGAGTGCTCGCGGACAGAGCATAGGCCGGCATGCCGTACCAGATCCGCGGCTTGAGACTCGGGGCGACGGTCACGATGATCTCGTGCGCTCGCTGCATGAGCGATCGCTCCGGCTCGTCCATCTTCGCGATCTTGGCGGTCACCTGGGACAGGTTCTTCTCGTCTTTGGTCGTCATGTCATGTCCTTACGTCAGCCGGTGTGTCGCACCGGCGGTTGAAGACGGCGCAAGAATGCGCCGCACCCCATCTGGACATGTTCCGGGCCGACCGGAGCTCTCCACAATGATTCAGGCTTAGGTACCTGGAAGTGCTGACAACCGTACGTGGCTGCCGGTTTCCACGATACCTGCATCGACGCCTCCCCGCCAGGGCAGCTGAGGTCCACAACAGACCTGTGGCTAGCGAAGTTGCTCGGATAAGTAGGCCTCTGCGATGCTCAGATGTCCCTGGCTGCCGATTGAGTTCTTCGCCTTCTGCGGGTACGCATGATTGGCGAGGGGAACTTTCACGGTCTTGACGTCGACTCCGCGGCTTCGGGCTGATTCGGCCCATGAAAGCTGGTCGGTTGGGGTGATCACGTCATCGCGCATCGCTGTCATCATAAGCATCGGCGGCGCGGGTGCTTTCAGATGCGTGACGGAATCGGCCACTGAGTAGCGTTCCGGATATTCCTCTGGTGTGCCACCCGTGTAGCTGGTCGCGAACAGGCGCGTGCCGGATCCCGCGCCTGGCCCGGTGGGGGCGTTCTCGTAGAGACCCGTCACGTCGAACGCGGGGTAGTCGGCAATGACCGCCGCCGGAACCGGAACCGTCCCACCGCAGGACGATTCGGCGTCGCCCTGCGCTGCGGCACCGGCGGTATTGGCGACCATGTTGCTGCCCGAACTCTCGCCCCAGAACGCAAGACGATCGGTATCTGCACCGATCGTGTCGGCGTGGGTCTGAATCCAGCTTGCCGCACATGCGACCTGCGACGGTGCGCTCTGCCAGGTTGCGTTATCCAGGGTGGCGAGTTCGTATTCGACCGATACGACCAGGTAGCCATGATCAGCGAGTTCACGGAGCTCTGAACTCGATGCGTTCGGTTCGCCTGCGATCCAACCGCCGCCGTGGACGTACATGATCGTCGGAGCTGAACCCTTCGCTCTCTCCGGTTCGTAGATCGATACGGAGAGGTCATCGCCTGAGCTGGATTGGTCGTACACTTCCTTGCGGTCAGGCGATGCCGAGTCGATCGCCGAGAGCCCGAACGTCGCCGTGAACAGGTTCACCGAACCACCGGCCGAGGTGATGGCAACGAGGAGCACAATGACGACCGCCAGATTCGCGATCGTGCTCACCACTCCGAATCCTGTCATTGCAGCTCCGGTCCATCGACGGCCTCGGCGCAGCCAGACGATTCCGAACCCAAGCACAATCGCTCCGACCACAGTTGCCATCGGCGCAATCGTCGGCGCAAACCGGGCCGCAGCGGAACTGACCGGGCCAAGCCCGGGAATGAGCGATGCCAGGCCGTTGACTACAGCGATCGCACCGAACACGAGCGCGAGGAGGACGCCCGTTGCCCGAACTGTATTGGCCGCGCGTTGGGGCACCGCGGGCTGTGACGAACGCTTGCTGGCTGTCACCTTCGGTCCTCGCTTTCCGACCTGTCGGGTTGAGATTCCCGCTGCAGCAGATCTCATCGTGGCGGTCACCTCCTGACGCCAGGGGCCACTCTAACGCAGTCCGATTCTCACAACCCAGATGAATCGGCCTGCGCCCACGGCCGTGGGAGGGCAGCCGAGGTCAGCAGAGAATCCCTGCACTGAGTCAGCCTCGTCGATGTCGCGAGGCTAGTCGGGCACGCTGACGATCGGCAGATCCCACCGAGCTGGAATGCTGTTCGGCGGTCATTGTCGGCTCGAGGCGGTCGGCCCCGTGTTTGAGGACGAGAGCATTGTCGCGGGCAAGTGATTGGAAGTCTTCTGCTGTGAAGTCGGGGACCAATACGCCGGCGTCGTGCCCCTGAGCGACAAGTGGAATCCGTTCCGGTTTGGCACAGGGCCAGCGACTGCTCGGAGCCGCGATACTCCTGGAGGAGAACCCCTGCCGGACGCGGGCTCCTTGATCGGCCAAATGGGTCGCACGCGAGGGATCGCGGGCACAGACGCCGCTCTGCCCAGGCGGAATCCGCTTCAGAAGATGGTCGAACCATTTGAGGGCCCGATCGACCTGACGCTGCCCGAGCCGGTCACCCTCGCGGACTTCGCCGCTTCCGCGTCCGAAATCGGCGGACGCCGAATCGAGCGCGTCGTCGTGGACGACGAAAAATGGGTGGCCGACGCCGACACGGTCACCGTCCACTAGACGTCGAATCTGAGTTTCACCCCTGAGACGTCCGACGAGGGTGCCGCTTCAACGTCGGAGTGAAATCCCATCGCTCCCAGCTCTCGAGCCCTGACGCATTCGGCTAGGGCCAGAGTCAGACGTGGCCTCGCTGCCTCGACTAGGTCGGCGGCAGCTGAGGCTACAGGACTCATCGCCTCGCGGATGCCGCGATCTGCAACCCCAGAGAGCACGGCCCCTGCACCGAGGTGGTCTTCAAGCGAGGGGCGCGGCGAGTCGTCGGCCTGCCACCACTCACCAGCTGCCATACCCGCCACCGATCCCGCACGCACTGTTCGATCCGCGCCTTGACGTGGAGACCAAGCGAAGACTAGCCGTACGGCTATTCGTAAACCCACTCGCCGGAACCATCGAGTTCTCTCGGTTGAACATCGGCCGGAACTCGGTCAGATCAGCTGACGCGGGATCCTGACGAGCGACGACATCGATCGTGCGAGGCGTCATCAGTTGATCTTCCACCGCGGATCGACTAGCCCGACTCCGGTGCTCCTCAAACATGCCACAGCAGAGCGTCTGCCGCACAGCGGCGTCGGCGGCCTTTGCCGAGGGAGCGCTGACGAACTGACGATCTCGTGGGTCGAGGGAACCGCCTCGGCGCTGCCCTCGGTCAAGGCCGGTCGAGCAGCGCAATGCCGAAACCGCCGACGACGGCCCGCACTTCGTCGAGGTAGCGCTGCGCCTGTTCGGTCAGCGGGATCCCGGAATGACCGATCCAGCCGATCTCGATGCGTTCCTCGACCTCGAGTGGAATCGCGACAATGGCCGGATCGAGATCGTCGCTGATGATGCCCGTCGAGATGGTGTAGCCGTCGAGTCCGATCATCAGGTTGAAGATGGTCGCACGGTCAGAAACCCGGATCTCCTGCTTGCTCGACAGGGTGGAGAGAATCTCCTCGGCGAAGGAGAACGAGTTGTTCGCCCCCTGGTCGAAAGTGAGCCGCGGCAGGGCGGCGAGATCGTCAAGGGTGACGCGGTGGCGGGAGGCAAGCGGGTTCGTACGAGAGATGAAGATGTGCGGAGAGGCGAGGAAGAGCGGGTGGAACGCAAGCCCGGAGTCTCGCAGCAGTTTGTCGATGACCTTCCTGTTGAAATCGTTGCGGTAGAGGATGCCGAGCTCACTGCGGAGCGTGCGAACGTCTTCGATGATGTCCCAGGTACGCGTCTCTCGCAGTGAGAACTCGTACTCGGCAGCATCGCTGGCCTTGACCATCCGAACGAAAGCATCGACGACGAACGAGTAGTGCTGCGCCGAGACTCCGAGCAGACGCCGTGACGGGGGGCGCCCTAAGTAGTGCTGTTCGAGGAGTTCCACCTGTTCGACGACCTGCCGGGCATAGCCGAGGAACTCCACACCGTCGTCAGTCAAAGTCACCCCGCGGGCGGATCGGATGAGCAGAGCGCGATCCACACGAGTCTCCAGGTCCTTCATCGCGGCAGACATGGTCGGCTGGGAGACATAGAGGAGATCGGCTGCGGCGGTGAACGACCCCTCCGAGGCGACCTCGATGAAGTACTGGAGTTGCAGCAGCGTGATGTTCTTCAGACCTCGAGACATAGTCTAAGGCTATAGGAATCCATAGTTCCCCCGAGTTACCCGATAACCGCCGGGGACGGGCAGGATGGATCACAGATATGCAAACGACCGCAACCGGCCGAACACCCACCGAATTGGACGTCCATGACACCTGAGTTCTCATTCAGCATCACCACGACTCGATTCGACGAGGACTACTCGCCATCGGAGAGCACCCGAGCGACGACGAACTTCGCCAACCTCGCCAGGGGCGAGGACCGTCGGCAGAACCTCCGCACTGCTCTGAGCATCATCCATCGCCGCTTCAACGAACTCGCGTCCTGGGACAATCCCGACCGGGATCGCTATGTCCTCGAACTCGACATCGTCTCCGGAGGACTTCACTTCACCACTGGCGGCCGGGAACAGGAGTTCCCCCTGCTCGAAGTCCTGGATATCCAGATCATCGACAGACAGACCGGAAAACGTCACCCCGGGATCGTGGGGAACAATTTCTCGTCCTTCGTCCGCGATTTCGATTTCAGCGTGCGGCTGCCGGCTGCCAATGAGGCCGCAACCGAGTTCACGGTCCCCGATGACTTCGGTGATCTGCATGGCAAACTGTTCCAACACTTCCTCGATTCTGCTGCCTATCGGGAACGGTTCCAGACGGCACCCGTGATCTGCATCAGCGTCTCCACGAGCAAGTCGTACCGTCGAACGAGAATCACCACCCGATTCTCGGGTTCGAATACCAGCAGGACGAGTACTCGCTGACAGATGACTACTTCGCGAAGATGGGACTCCAGGTGAGGTATTTCATGCCGCCGGGCAGCGTCGCACCGCTGGCCTTCTACCATCGCGGCGACCTCCTCGGCGACTATTCCGATCTGGCGCTCATCGGCACGATCAGCACGATGGAGACTTTCCAGAAGATCTATCGGCCCGAGATCTACAACGCGAATACCGCCGCCGGAGAGGTCTACCGGCCGACGCTGGACCGGCACGACTTCTCGGAGATGCCTGTCTCATATGATCGTGTCGAACGCAGCCAGCTCGGCATGAGACAGGGGAAGTTCACGGAGGAGTTCTTCGTCAACCCGCACCGAGAGATGCTCGAACAGTGGGCTTCCGACCGACCCGTCCCAGCCGCATGACCTCAGGAGAAGAAACGATGACGCAGCCGCTGTTGCCCACCTCAATCGTCGGCAGCCTGCCGAAGCCGTCCTGGCTCGCGCAACCCGAAACTCTCTGGTCCCCCTGGAACCTCCAGGGCGATGCCTTGGCCGAGGGCAGGCACGATGCTCTGCGCATCTCGACTCATGAGCAGACCAACCGCGGCATCGACATCATCAGCGACGGAGAGCAGACCCGCCAACACTTCGTGACGACGTTCATCGAGCATCTCAGCGGAGTCGATTTCGAGAAGCGTAAGACGGTTCGAATCCGCGATCGCTACGACGCAAGCGTTCCCACAGTCGTCAGCGCCGTGAGCCGTGAGAAACCGGTGTTCGTCGACGATGCGAAGTTCCTCCGCCGGCAGACCGATCAGCCGATCAAGTGGGCGCTGCCGGGACCGATGACGATGATCGACACACTCTATGATGACCACTACAAGAGCCGCGAGAAGCTGGCCTGGGAATTCGCCACGGTCCTCAATCAGGAGGCAAAGGATCTGGAGGCGGCGGGGGTGGACATCATCCAGTTCGACGAGCCCGCATTCAATGTCTTCTTCGAGGAGATGAAGGACTGGGGAGTCGCCGCGCTCGAACGAGCAGCGGCAGGTCTGCAGGCCGAGACCGCGGTACATATCTGCTATGGCTATGGGATCAAGGCGAACAACGACTGGAAAACGACTCTCGGGTCCGAGTGGCGCCAATACGAGGAATCGTTCCCGCTCCTGCAGCGCTCGAGCCTCGACATCGTCTCACTCGAATGCCACAACTCCCATGTCCCGATGGACCTCATCGAACTGATCCGCGGCAAGAAGGTCATGCTCGGCGCCATCGACGTGGCAAACGAGACCATCGAGACACCCGAAGAGGTCGCCGCCACTTTGCGCAAGGCACTGAATTTCGCCGACGCGGACAAGCTCATTCCAAGCACGAACTGCGGCATGGCCCCCTTCGCGCGCGACGTCTCCCTCGCGAAGATGAGCGCCTTGAGTGCGGGAACAGCGATCGTCCGCGAGGAACTGTCAAGGGGCTGATCGCCGCCGCACTCCATCCGCACATGTCCCCAGCCGTCGGGCCTCTCCGCGACTATTCTGGCGTTATGAGCCTAGGAAGTGCAGGACAGCTCAAGCTGTCGTTGCCACAGTGCCCCAGCCTCTGCCGCGGACGCCGGGCCGAACGGGGAGCGCCCACCTATTAACGCTTGCCTCAGACGTTGAAGCGGAACCTTCGGCAGACCGGATTCCACGACGAGTCGAACGGCTGTGCGATTACGAGAGGTGTGATCGCAGAGATCCTGTCGCGCAGCGTCCGCCGCTCACGACGCAGCTAGTCGATGCGTCGCGGCGGCATTCCGATCGACATGGCGAGCTTGTTCTGCGTGATCCCGAACCCCTCGATGAAGTTCCTCCATCAGGATCTCTCCCGAGTGGATGGGCTCGATCAGATCGCCCTCAGCGTTAGTAGACGAGCTCGACATTGTCTGTAGTTCCATCTCTCCAGACGAAGCAGGGCCGCCACTGCACGATCAATGCGCTTGTCGTAACTGCTCAGACCAGATGCGATCAGTCTCCTTATCGCGGAGTGATCTGATTTCGAACTCAGCGCATGACGGAGTCAGGCAGCAGCGCTAGACGTCGAAGCGGACCTCAACCACGTCGCCGTCGAACATGATGCAGTCCTTCTGGAAGTCGGTATGGATGACTCCGGCCGCCTAGGGGGCGGCGGCGCCCTTCGGAATCGTCCACGCGCGCGATTCCTTGGGTCCGGCGGTGAGGTAGGTCTGCAGACTGAGGTTGTCGAAGCCGATGCGAGCGAATAACTGCACCCAAATTCGTCGACTAGCCGTCGCGACGCACGTACTCGGCACAGACATCGACGATCTGAACGGCCGCGGCGATCGCTTCAGCCACGTCTTGGTTCGTCGCTGTCGGCCGATCGTCGTCTGGATATTCTGTCGCGTTGCGCACTTGTCGCATCCATTCGAACTCGCCCAAGGCACAGTCTTTGACGAAACCTGCTGCCGCGATCCCGGTGTTGCGATGAGCTCCGCCGACAGGTCGGACACGAAGCCCTTCAGCAGCAAGAACCGCGACGAGCGCTTTGAGCGCACCATCGTACGCCGCCGTGAACGCCATCGCGTGATCGTCTGTATCAGCAAGCAGCGCAGCCGTTCGGACATGACGCTCACTGGTTTCGACCACGGCCAGCGCATGCTCGCGATTCTTCTCTACTCGCTCCAGTCTCCGGTTCGCGAGCATCTGATCGACGATGTCAGTCAACGATCTCGCCGGACCTCACATCGACGAGCGGGCGCGAACGAATTGTCGAGAGGAAAGGCGACGACTCTTCCGAATCCCAGTCGACCGGCGCTATGCGCGTGACGTTGACCGGAAGGTCTAGTTGGTCACCTGCCTCCGCGGCCAGTTCCGTGAGCACCCTCCGCGGTGCGTCGCCAACGACAAGGACGTCTAAGTCGTTGGGAAACGCGCCGCTCTCTCCGGACCGTCTCGCGGCCCAGGATCCATAGATGAGCAGCTCCTCCACCCCGTCGACCCCTTCAAAGAGCTCACGCAATACCGGCACAGGACCGTAGGTCGCAGCGATCAGATCTCGCATCAGAGCGAACAATGGGTGGTCGGCATTCGCACTCACGAGACGGTTTCGCCCCTCGTACCGGTCACAAAGCACGGCCGATTCGACCAATCGCCCGACTTCGCGATGCACGACCGGACCGCTCGTATCTGTCCGCCGCCCAAGCTCGGCCAACGTAAACTCCCGACCGGGGTGTCCGAGAGTCTCAGCCAGAATCGCCCCAACTGCATCCGAGCGCACGAAAGGCGTCAGCTGCGCTGCCATGTTCTTCATAGAACACGAAGATATCTTCCGGTTATAGGAAGAGTCAAGAGTATGGGCCTCAGACGTTGAAGCGGAACTCCACCGAGTTCCGGTACATACCAACCTTTCGTTCCGGTTCACCACGCGCGACCACGCAGGTCGCCTGTGCCGACCGGCCAAGCGGCGACGGTACTCTCCACCGGCAGGATCAGCAGAGGCTGCCCGGGCGGGTCGTCGATCAGCCGCCCCTCCCGATCGATCGAGCGCTCGGCCGCCGAAATCCGCGACCAGCCGCAGGAACGATAAAAGGGCACGACTTCCTCACGGCACCCGAGGTATCCGAAACCGATACCACCCGCCGTCTTCATCGACTCGGCCGCTTTGCCCATCAGTCGACTTCCTGCGCGCTCACCGCGCACGTCATCAGAGATCAGTACGCCACCAACGCCGGCGATCTCGACCTCAACGCCACCGACAGCCACCGTCCGCCTCGCCCATCCGACATGACCGACGACTTCGCCGTGACGCCGAGCGAATACGTGGACGGTGTGCGGCGCATACCCATACGGCGCATCGGGGTTCCACTCACCGAAGTCATCCTGGTACTCGGCGTCGAAGAGCCGGCGAAGCGACGCAAAGTCGCGGGAGGCTAGTTCATCGTGCGCAACGACGTCGATCGCGACTTCTGGCACGCGTCACGCGACCTTCAGCGGCGTGATCGCAGCAACCTTGTCGCGCAGCGCCCGACGCTCGAGCCGCAGCTCGTAGTTCGACTGCAGGTTCATCCACAACTCCTCGGACGTCCCAAAGTATCGCGCCAGTCGGATCGCCGTATCAGCGGTGATCCCCCGCTTGCCGTGCACGATCTCATTGATCCGGCGCGGCGGCACACCGATGGACACAGCAAGCTTGTTCTGTGTGATCCCGAAGCCCTCGATGAAGTCCGCCATCAGGATCTCCCCCGGGTGGACCGGCTCGATCAGGTCGGCCTCAGTGGTAGTCGACGAGTTCGACATCTTCTGCACCTCCATCTCTCCAGACGAAGCAGATCCGCCACTGGGCATTCACCCGGATGCTGTGCTGACCACGACGATCTCCGGCCAACCTCTCCAGCCGGTTCCCCGGCGGGATTCGCAGATCCTCGACATCCTTCGCCGCGTGAACCAGCTCGAGTTTGCGCAGGGTCGCCCGCTGCACCGTCCGATCGACACCCTTGACGTACTGCTCATGCCAGATGCGTTCGGTGTCCTTACTGCCGAACGATCTGATCACGAGACCAGCGTATAACGGATACCGTCATTAACGCTAGACGTTAATCCGGAACTCCACCGAGTTCCGCTACAAACCAACCTCTGACGATGAGTAGTCAAGTTGCCAGCGCTAATCATCCCGCGGGTCAGAGCGTTGCTCTGATCCGTTCGTACAGTGCACGGCCGAGACCAGGTGCGCATAGCCACCGGCGACGCAAAGGAGCATTCTCGCCGCGATGCGGTCGGCCAGCTATGACCGAGGATCGCAGTTGAAAAGCAAAGCGCGTCGCTCGCTCCTGAGCACCGCGATCGGGCGCAGAAGAATCCGACGTGAAAGATTGCGAGGTAATCACCAGTTATTCGAGCGCCGACCGTTTTGCTGTCGTGTACGCGGTATGGGCGGCGAGAACCGCCGTCACGGCGAGCACGGCGACGCTCAACGCAATCACCGGCAGATGATCGATCAGCAGCATCGCGGCGATCATGATCCCCACCAGCACGGCTGCTGCGATGAACCGGGACCGCGCGAGGCGTCCGAACCGGGACCGGAGGAACAACAGGTTCCCCGCCAGGTAGACGAGCGGACCTGCGGCCGTCACGACAACGATTGCGGGCGTGAGGTGATCATGGGAGAGTCGCAGCTCGATGGAGACGGCGACGAGGATCGCGCCCAAGACCATAAAAGCATGCGCATAGGCGTAGGCCGATCGGAGAGCCCCAGTTGACGAGTCCCCGCCGTGGGTATCAGGGCCAGCGAGGGCGAAATAGTTCCACCAGAGCACGAACAGGGACGCGAAGCCGACGATCAAGCTCAGAGCGAGGCCGGGGGTGAGCTGCCCGTGGGAGACGATGCTGCCGCCCATGAGCAGGATGGACTCGCCGAGGGCGATGATGAAGACGAGACGGTTGCGCTCGGCCAGGTGCTCGGCGTCGGTGTCCCACTGGTGCATGGGGGCTGCGCCGATACCGGGGATCCGGTAGTGGGCGAGCGGGGCCGCGTAGTCGATGAGCACCGCGATCAACCAGAGACCCAGCCGCCACTCGAGGGGCAGTGCCGCACCGAGGACCCAGAACATGCCGGCCAGCAGGGTCCACAGCAGCAGCATGCGGTAGTTGGCTGCGAGCTGGTGGCCGCGGTAGGTGATCATCATGAAGACCGGACGAAGGAGGCCCATGAACAGGTAGCACCCGACGAAGAGCCAGGCTCCGTCGCCGAAGGCGCTGGGTATAGCGATCGACATGCCCAGTGCGGCGAGCATGAGCACCCCGGAGAGCAGCTGCACTGGGGTGCGGCTCGGATCCAGCCAGTTCATCGCCCAGGCGGTGTAGTTCCAGCCCCACCACACCGCGGCGAACACCACGATGGTCTGGGCAGCGCCCTCCCAGGAGAGGTGCTCGATGAGCAGGTGCGAGAGTTGGATGATGGCGAAGACGTAGACCAGGTCGAAGAAGAGCTCGACGGGGCCGACCTCGGATCGACGGTGCCCGATGCGGGCGAGCGGGACGGTAGTCATGGTTGGTGAACCTCGTATGTGTGGTGCGGGGGCCTCGAAGACGACAGCGACGAGCGGGCGTCCAACTGGCTGGATGCCCGCTCGAGACGCTCGTGCCGGCTCTCAGCCTTCGCGGATCGTCATCTTCGCGAGCTTGTCGCCGTCGACGTCGAAGACGAACTTCGAGCGGCCGTTCGCGTGGTTGGAGCGCCAGTCGCCGATGACGGTGATCGTGCTAGCGGCGATGTCGACCTCCTCGACCGCGAGGGTGCCGCGCGAACCGATGAACTCCTTGTCGCTCCAGGTTTTGATCTGCTCGCGCCCAGTGAAGTCGCGGCCCCAGTCGTCGACGGTCCCGTCAGGAGCGAAGGCGTCGAGGAAGGCTTGTTCGTCGTGGTCGTTGACCGCGGTGATGAACGAGGCCACGGGTTCGGGGATGGTGAGTGCTGCCATGGGGCGCTCCTTATTTCGTAGGGTCGAGCTCAGCGGGTGGTGTAGCCGCCGTTGGCGAAGATCGTCTGGCCGGTGATCCACCAGCCCTCGGAGGCGAGGAAGCGGACGATCGGGGCGATGTCCTCGATCTTCGTGAGCTGACCGCCCATACCCTGCGACTTGTGGAACTCGACCCGCTCCGGGGTCTCCTGGCCGTAGAAGAACGGCGTGTCCATCGGACCGGGCGCGATCGCGGTGACGGAGATGCCTCGGTCGGCGAACTCCTTGGCCGCGGCGCGAGTGAAGTGCTCCACCGGCGACTTGCCTCCGGCGTAGGTGGAGTAGCCGTCGGTGAACGCGGCCAGCAGCGCGGTGACGATGGTGATGATCTTGCCGCCGTCGGCGAGGTTCTTGCCGGCTTCCTTGATGAAGAAGTAAGCGGCCTTGGAGTTGATGTCGAACATCGAGTCGTACTCGTCCTCGGTGGTCTCCACGATCGGCTTGCGCAGGACCTTGCCCGCCGTGTTCACCGCGACATCGATCGTCCCCAGAGCCGCCTCAGCGTCGGCGAACAGTTCGGCCACGTTCGCCGGAACCGTGAGGTCCCCCTGAAACACCGCGCCCTTGCCTCCAGCCGCTTCGACGGCGGCCAGCGTCTGCTCGGCGTCGGCGCGACTGGAGTCGGAGTTGTAGTGGATCGCGACGTTCGCGCCGGCCTCGGCTGCTTGACGAGCAACCAGCCCGCCGAGGTTCTTCGCGCCGCCCGCGATCAGGACGTTCTTGCCGTTGAGCGTGTGATCGGCCATGACAGCCCTCCATATCGTTGGTATGCAACAGTATTACTCTGATACATAAGCTAACGTAGCACTATGACAGGAGCACCGACAAGCGATACACGGGAGCGACTGACAGCGGCAGCCGCCGACCTCATCGCCGCCTCTCCTGGCGAGGAGTTCTCCCTGCGCGCGGTGTGCGACGCAGTCGGGGTGAAGATGCCGACGCTCTACCACTTCTTCGGCTCCAAGCAAGGGCTGATCGACGCTGTCATCGAGCACGGGTTCGACCTCTACCTGAACGAGAAGTCGTCGATGGAGTCCTCGGGCGATCCCATCCAGGACATCCGTGCCGGCTGGGATGCCCACGTCGCCTTCGGTCTGGCCAACCCCGGGTTCTACACTCTGATGTACGGGAAGGTCCGCCCTGGGCACTCCCCCGAGGCGCAGTTCCGTCCCAGCGAGATCCTGCGCGCGCTCACGGCGCGGGCCGCCGAACAGGGCAGGCTTCTGGTGCCCTCTGAGCAGGCTGCCGCGCACATCCTAGTGACCAACATCGGCGTCACCCTGCGCCAGATCATCCTGGCAGCGCCGGATCCTGCCCTGTCTCAAACTGTCCGTGAAGGCGCTATCTCGTCGATCACCGGCAAGGGAACACGAGCCAACGACTCGCTCACCACTGCCATCGAGCTCGCTGCAGCACAACCAGATGTCCTCGGCAGGGCGGAGACCCAGCTCCTCATCGAATGGCTCGGCCGGTTGAGCAGGGTTGAGAAGCTGCAGTAGGCGAGTGCCACGAGCTTCGGAGAGGCACAGCGGTTCAGGAGGTAGACAAAAGACCTTCTTCGATCAAACCAACGCCGTGCCAGCGGGCAGGATTCGCGCCGCGCGTACAGAGTGCCTAACTCAACACTAGGCCGTCGCAGATGCGCTCGGACGGCTCGACGTCCCGATCGACGGGGACGTGGAGTGTGGCAATGTGCAGCCGTTGCCCGTCAGACCTCACCAGACGTTAGTTTGAAAAGCGGAACTCCACCACATCCCCACACCGAGAAACATCGCGTCGCGGAGGGTGGTGCGCTTCGTCGGCACGCCCACGCTCCGAGGGCCGCGTAGCAGTGATAGGATCGCGCGAGATCCCTCTGTCCTGCGACGACCGACGCCGCAGGCGCTTGCCCCACGGCGGGCCCCACGACGACACGGGACGTCGGCATCGCCGAGCCCGAGAGAGTTCCGGATGACCTCGACGAACAGCGCCATGACAACTCTCCGTTCCGACCGGACGGGCACCCAGATCCGCGCCACCGCATCGGCTGAACTGGAGCCACAGCTCAGAGGCCTCATCAGCCAGTTCGAGGGCGTGGCGGAGGAATGGCGTCACGGCTTCAGCCTGCATATCGGGTGGGCACCGCTGTGGCTCCGCGAAGAGGACGACGGCTTCACCATCTTCACGCGCGATTTCCAGAACGACCCGCGGACCGCGGACTCCGACGACCTCACCCTGATGATCCAGATGACCGTGGGCCTGCTGACCACAGCCCGGACCGTCGGCATCAAACCCGAGGACGTCAGATGGGACGAACTGGTGTTCTGCATCGACGGCTGGGACACCTCCGAACTCGTCTCACTCGTCCGCTCGGATGATCGCGCAGAGAACAGCACCGGGTGGTTCGTCGATGCCTCTCCGCCGAGGTCGAAGAACGAGGCCACGGCTGACGAGATGGTCGCTATCCCGGTGTGGAAGATGCTGCAACTGCGTCCTGCCATCGCCCGAGCTCTCTCCCTGCGGTCGACGACGGTGACGCTCGCGAAAGGCGATCACATCGTCGCGATCTTCGACACCGCCACACGGCAGTCCCTGTTCCAGGGCAAGCTGTGAGACCGCGAGACTCCGTCGCCTTCTCTCAGGCGGCCGAGGAACTGATCGCCCAGCTCCACGACATCGTGCACGAGCAAGGCTGGGACGCCCCGGCATGGATCGCCTGGCTCCTCTCTGACGAGGGCGAGGACGCACCTCCCCACGCGGCCCTGGAAGAACTCGCGAACTCTGAGCTGTTCACCGTCACCACCACGCCGGTGGGCAGCGATCAGCAGGTGGCGCTGACGTTCTCGTACGCCGGTCGTTTGCACTATTGCGCGGTCGATCTGCAGCACACCCGGCGGGAAGCCGACGATGAACAGCCGCTGAGCGCGGCAACCGTCGCAATGCTCGCGGAACGCATGGTCGACCTGCCCTGGCCGGACGACGATGAACCGCCCAAGAGGGTCGAGTGGCGGCTCGACGGGTACGAAGGGCAGACCAACTGGGGCATCCTCCACCTGGTGGTGCTCGGCGACGACGCGGACCTGGCCACGCTGCGGCAGGAAACGCCGCCCGCCGTCTCTGCCCTGGACGCGCGCTGGGGATCGCATCACGAACTCCAGGTCTCCACGGTCCCTGCGTTCGACCGGACGGCGGACAGCCCCGACCCGCGATCGATCCTGGCGGCGCTCGCCACGGCCATGGAAGCGACCAAGATCCTGTGGTGGCGGCCGAATGACACACACCGAGTCCTGATGACGATCCGTGAGGAGCCGCAGGACCACCTCACCTCACTTCTCGTGACCATGCCGCAGATGCTCGACGGGCCCGAACACACCGCCCCGTCGATCTCGAGCGAGGACGTAGCGGGGATGGATCTGAAAGACATCGCCGCCCTCGCGATGCACTTCCCCTGGTCGGAAGAGGAGCGCGTGGCGTTCCGCTCCCCGCCGTACCCGCTGCCGACGGGCCTGGTCCCGGCCGTCGAAGCCCTCGAGGCTGCACTTCCGGCCGGCCACGAGCACGCGCGCGGCGGCAGGGTGATGTACCGCGCGGGCCTGCCGGCCGTGGTACTCAGGCTGCTGAGGGACGGCGTTCTCGACCGCTGGCACGACGCCGAGTTCCTGATCACCACGGCGGCGGAGTCCGACCTTCCGGCGAAGGACCGCGACCTCGTGGTTCGTGATCTCTTGGTCCACCTCGTAGAGGTGCACCTGGGGGCCGACGACGTGACCGCGGCCGAGCGGACGGCCGCACGCATCGGCGACGTGACTCCGAGATCCGGGCATCTCGGGTGGCGCAGTATCGCCGCGTACCACGCTGCGAACGGCGATGCCTTGTCGTTCCTGCGGCTCTGGAGTCGCTGCGACGCACGGCAGGACCGCGTCGAGATGCGGCGGTTGAAGGAACAGCTCATCCGCTCGTTGGCGGTGCGCGAGGGATGGCGAGCCGCGGTCGAGGTCTGCGACGACAAGCGCATCGGCGACGCGTTCCGCCGTCACGCGTTCGAGCCGCCCGCGTACGGCTACGACGACCTGCACGCCCTGTTCTCGGGCGAGGCCGCCGGCGTGCTCGACGAGGTCGGCGAGCTGCATGCCCTCGTCGCAGCCGTCGCCTCCGAGTCCCCGCGTCCACCGACCGAGGACCACCGCGGCGTCGAGGATCTCCTCACCCGGATCAGCGCTCTCGACCCGGATGTCAGCCGCGCGGCGATGCGGGAACGCGACCACCTGCTGTTCGACTTGCGTGGCGCGGTCGGGGATGAGGGCACCCTTGCCCGGCTCCGGGCAGAGCTTCGCACGCCGCGCCTGGTCCGCGAGGCGATGCGGCTCGTCGACGACGCTCCGGCGGAATCGTGATGGCGAGACCCCCAGCGCAGTGCCCGACCTGCGACACGGCCCTCGTGCGGTCGGACAGTACCCCGCCGCACGACATCGAGATCACGGCCACCACCGCAGCACTGCGCGAGCGTGTCGCCGGCGGCCGGATGCGGGAAGTCGCGGGCGACGTGCCGCTGGTCGACATGCTCGACCTGTTCGCCGCGGACATGAAGTACACGGTCGTCAGCTACCTGGAGTGCTCCGAGTGCGACCGCTTGCTCTACTGGGGCCTGTGTATCCGCGGCGCGCCCATCTTCGAGCACGTCGACGACGCGCGGCTCGCCGCGCACCGGTGGGACGAGGTGCCGGATCGCACCACCTGGGCCGGTGTGTGACGACCTCGTAGCCAGCAATAGTCGCAGGAGAGCCGACCAATTCACCACCATGCTCTGAGAGCCAGGAGATAGCTATGCCGCCGATTCAGCTCGATCCCGCCGTCGAGCGCTTCTTCCAGGTCGTTCCGACGATCACGGGCGAGTCCTGGACGCGGATCGCCAAGCGCAGCGTTGCTGAGTTCCCGACGCGCAGACCCGTGATGCGAGCAGCGATCAACGCACCGTCGGCGGCCGAGGCCAGCAAGATCCGTAAGCGCGTCGATGTCGACCTGAAACCAGTCCTCATTGCAATCGCGGACTCTGGACATGTCCGCCTGGATAAATCAATGGGCCTGATAGAGGTGACCGCCTTCGCCCTGCAGAAGCGCGACAGGCTCGGCATGGACCTCGTTCGCGAGTGGTTCGAGCCGTTCGACGACGTCGGGGTCCACCTCGATGACCTGCTGAAGAGCGACGCCTGATGGACTGCCCCACCTCGGGTCCCCACCACACCGCGCCCAGGCCTGATTGAATGACGTACGTCAACGTCGGGCTCGGCCCCGAGTCGCCTGAGAGAAGGCGGGGAGTCACACGTCAGCATGAGGGATCCGAGCACGATCGCTGACCGGAAGCCGACCGCCGACTTCATCGCCGCGGCCCAGGAGCAGGGCGTGGATGTCACGGTGCCGCACGAGAACGGCATGTCATGGATGATGGACACGCTCTCGAACCATGACCTCGACGCTCGCTACTCATCGATGGCGTGGCTGCTCGACCAAGGTGCACGACCCTGGACACCGGATTCCGAGGGGCGCACCGCGCTTCATGTCCTGTTCGGGCAGGTCGAGCGCCGGATCGACGACGACACGCGCATCTCACGCAGACTCATCGACCTCGGATCCGACGTCAACGCGGTCAGCTCGCAAGGCGGCCTCGTGTTCTGCGAGGTGCTGTGGATGAAGCACACCGACGAGGAACTCCAGCCGATCTACGACCTCTGGTTCGAGCAGCCCGGACCGCTGGACTTCACGACATCGGCGACCAACGGACGCGAACCTCTCGGAATGACACGCCCCCTCCCGCACCGCAAGAGCATTCTGGAGCGGATGGAACGGTACGTCGCGAAGCACTCCTGACGTCACTCCGCGAGTTCCGCGGTCATCGCGTCACAACCGGCGTCGGGCAACTACACATTGAATCTGAATTCAACCACGTCGCCACACCGAGAAACATCACGTCGCGGAGGGCCGTGACGGCGTGCAGCCTCCAGTCGTCACCCGCTGGCCACCGCAGGCCCAGCTGGGTCGATTCGTTGGCGCACGCACGCTCCGCGGGCCGCGTGGTGCTGATAGCATGGCGCAAGACCTTTCCGCCCTGCGACGGCTGACGCCACATGCACGCCTCTCACGGCCGGAACGCACCGCCGAGTTTGGCCTCACGACCCGCAGCAGGCACTCGAACATGGAGGACAGCACGTGAAGGCAGCGATCCGTGGGAAGATCCACACCTACTTGGCGGCGATAGGGTCCGAAGACGGCTCTGACGCGATGATCGCGGCGATGGAAGCCGTGGGAACGAAGTTCTCGATCAAGGAGTACACGTCGACCGGCGTGCACGAGAAGTACCTGATCTTCGCCAAGGGAGGCGTCGACTTCCTGCTCCTCGACGGCATCGTCGACACCGTGTTCTTCCACCTGCGCGACAGTGAGAAGTACGCCGCCTACGCGCACGTCGAGGCTCTCGTCGACGGGCTCGCGCCGGGAATGCCCCGGGCTGAGGTCATCGACCTGCTCGGCCCGGCGCGTCAGGACAGGGAGCACTTCCTCCTGTACCCGGCCGGCGATGCATTCGTGAACATCCAGCTCGACGACGAACGGATCTCGGCCATCGATGCACAGCGGTTCGACCTGCTGGCTCAGGCCGAGGCCGAGCAGGCGGAATCTGTGCTCGCCGCCGAGCCGAAGCCGATCACAGGCGAGATCCTTCACTATCTCGACGCGATCGGATCGTCGGACGGCTCCGAAGAGATGATCGCGGCGATGGAGGCCGTCGGCACCAAGTTCACGCTCAAGGAGTACACGTCGACTGGCGTGCACGAGAAGTACCTGATCTTCGCCACGGGCGGCGTTGACTTCCTGCTTCATGACGGCATCGTCGACACCGTGTTCTTCCACCTGCGCGACAGTGAGAAGTATGCGGCTTACGCGCATCCTGACGCGTTGGTGGAGGGCATCAGGTTCGGCATGAGCCGGGACGAGGTGATCGATCAGCTGGGCACGCCTCGACAGAACAAGAAGCGTTACCTTCTTTATCCGGCGGGCGATGCGTTCGTGAACATCCAGTTTCGGGATGAGTGTGTTCTGCGCATCAACGCACAGCGGCAGGACTTTGCAACGCAGGTCGAGGCCGAACAGGCAGAGTCCGTGCTCGCCGCCGAGCGGAAGCCGATCACGGGTGGGATCTCGCAGCTGATCGATGCCGCGGGCTCGGCATACGGAGACCCGGTCATGCTGGATCTGGTCGATCTGCTCGGACCTGGCCTCGACTCGCACGACATCGACGCTGCGGACGGCGGCGGCAAACTTCTCGTGTTCGACAGCGGCGGGGTGGACCTGCAGTACCGCGATGACGTTCTCCTCGCCATCCTGGTGCACGTGCGCGACGGCGAACGTCGCCCTTACCCGCGCCTCGATCAGCTCGTCGACGGACTGTCCTTCCCGACCACGCGCGAGGACGTACATGCCGCGCTGGGTACGCCGAACGACTCCCGCTCGGATCTCGACCTGTACAGCGCCAACGGCAGGCACGTGATGTTCAACTACGACGGTGACTCACTGGCGACCATCTCGATCCTCCACGTGCCCCACGACGCCTGACGCTGGCCTACTCGCCCGGTTCCTCAGAACACCTGCACGCGTTCCCCCGTCGATCCTGTGAGCGTCATCGACCCCTGATGCTTACGACGGGCCAATGATCACACATTGAAACGGAATTCCACGACATCTCCGTCGACCATGATGTAGTCCTTGCCTTCCATCCGGACCTTGCCAGCGGACTTCGCGGCAGCCATCGTACCGTTCGCATCGAGATCTTCGAACGACACGATCTCGGCCTTGATGAAGCCCTTCTGGAAGTCGGTATGGATGACTCCGGCCGCCTCGGGGGCGGTGGCGCCCTTCGGAATCGTCCACGCACGGGATTCCTTGGGACCGGCAGTCAGATACGTCTGCAGACCGAGGGTATCGAAGCCGACACGAGCGAGCTGATCGAGCCCGCTCTCCTCCTGACCGGTCGATTCGAGCATCTCCCGCGCCTCTTCTTCATCGAGCTCCGCGAGCTCGGACTCGAACTTCGCATCGAGGAAGATCGCCTCGACGGGAGCCACGAGGGCGCGCATCTCGTTCTTCTTGTCCTCATCGGCGAGCACCTCGTCGTCGACGTTAAACACGTAGAGGAAGGGCTTGACCGTCATCAGCTGCAGCTCACGCAGGGCACTGACGTCGAACTTGTCGGCCTGCATCGCCTGGTAGAGCGTCCGCCCGCCTTCGAGGATCTCAGTGGCGGCGTCGATCGCGGTCAGCTGCTCGGCCGGTGCACGCTTTCCCTTGACTTCCTTCTCGATCCGCGGCCGCGCCTTCTCCAGCGTCTGCAGGTCGGCGAGGATGAGTTCGGTGTTGATCGTGTCGATGTCATCGGCGGGGCTGATCTTGCCGTCGACGTGGACGACATCGTCGTCGACGAATCCACGGATCACCTGGCAGATGGCATCGGCCTCGCGGATATTGGCGAGGAATTGGTTGCCCAGGCCCTCGCCCTCGGAGGCACCGCGCACGATTCCCGCGATGTCGACAAAGTCCACGGTGGCGTTGAGGATGCGTTCGGAGGAGAAGATCTCCGCCAGTCGCGTCAGCCGCTCGTCCGGCAGAGGGACCACGCCCACGTTCGGTTCGATCGTCGCGAACGGGTAGTTCGCCGCGAGAACTTGGTTCTTGGTCAGTGCGTTAAACATGGTCGACTTGCCGACATTGGGCAGTCCCACGATTCCAATAGTCAAAGCCACGGTATCCAAGTCTAGCCGTCGCCGAGGTGGTCCTCGAATTCTCGTGGCAGTCAGTGCCTGGGCCACACCGGAAACCCGTCTCTAACATTCTCTACGTCAGTGCCCTCTGTCACCCTGGAACCATGAATGCTTTCCCCGCCGCCGCAGTCATCATCGCCTTCATCGTGGCGATCGTCCTCGCCGCCGCACTCGGCTTCCTCCTCGGGCGCAGCCTCACGCGGTCCCGTTACCTCGAAAGACTCACCCGCGCGAAACCACGTCCCGTATCCTGTCTCAGCGCACAGAAGACCTCGAGGCCGATGCGCAGATGGCCGGTGAGATCACTGCGGCCATCGGACCGTTGGCCGCGAGTGTGAAGAACCTGCAGGAGAACCTGCACACCCAGGACCGCACTCAGATCGAACAGATCACCCGACTGAACTCCCAGATCGGGCACCTCAGCCAACAGAACCTCCGCCTCCAGGAATCCACCGGGTCCCTGGCCAACGCACTGAACTCGACGACGCACCGCGGAGACTGGGGCGAGGTCCAGCTCAAACGCATCGTCGAATATGCCGGCCTCCTCCCCCACGTCGACTTCGACACGCAGGTCAGTGCCGACCGGGACGGTAAGCGCCACCGCCCCGATATGGTCGTCCATCTGCCCGGCGACGGCACGATCGTCATCGATGCGAAGACCCCGCTGTCGGCACGGATGAACGGGGACTCCGCCGAGGCGCCCGACTCGGGTACAGATGGCCAGGATCATGCCCGTGCGCTGCTGCGCCACGTCGATGCTCTGGCGTCGAAGGAGTATTGGAAGGCGTTCGACTCCTCCCCTGACTTCGTCGTCTGCTTCGTCCCCACCGACGGGCTGCTCTCGGCCGCTGCGGCGAGCTACCCGAAGATGATCGACCATGCGCTGGGCAAGAACGTCGTCCTCGCCTCACCGGCGACTCTGCTGGTGCTGCTAAAGACCGTGGCACTCAACTGGCGGCAGGCCGATATGTCCACCTCGGCGGCCGAAGTGCTGCGGCTGGGCACGGAACTCTACGAACGCGTCGGCACCCTTGTCACCCATGTGTCTCGGATGGGTGCCAGTCTGGATCGGTCGGTCGAGGACTACAACCGGTTCGTCTCGTCCTTGGAGTCCCGGTTCCTCGTCACCGCGAGGAAGTTCCCGTCGACCGGCATCGTCGCCGATGAGCTCGATGCCGTGGCCGAACTCGATACTCGCGCTCGGGGCGTCAGCGCCGAGGAGCTCAGTCGGCCGCGAGCCATGGACTTCGATGATCGCAGTCCGACTCATCTGCGTGATCGGCAGACGGGGACGGACTGAGGGTCGTCAGCCGAGTTTGCGCAGTTCCTTCGGCAGGGAGAAGATGAGGTCCTCTTCGGCGGTGACGACTTCTTCGACCGTGTCGAAACCGTAGTCAGCCAGCAAGTGCAACACGTCTTGGACGAGGTTCTCGGGAACGCTCGCCCCGGAGGTGACTCCGACGGTGACGACGTCGTGGAACCAGGTCTCGTCGATCTCACGAGCAAAATCGACACGGTGAGCTGCCTTCGCCCCATGTTCGAGGGCAACCTCGACGAGGCGGACGGAGTTCGAGGAGTTCGCCGACCCGACGACGATGACCAGATCCGCTTCGGGCCCGATCTTCTTCACTGCAACCTGCCGGTTCTGTGTCGCGTAGCAGATGTCATCGCTGGGTGGGTTCTGCAGATGCGGAAAGCGCTCACGCAGGATCTCGACGGTCTCCATCGTCTCGTCCACGCTCAATGTCGTCTGGGAGATCCACACCAGCTTCTCGGCGTCAGGCACCTCGATGGTGCGCGCCTCCTCGGGGCTCTGTACCAGAGTGATGTGGTCCGGGGCCTCTCCCATGGTCCCTTCGACCTCTTCGTGTCCGGCATGGCCGACGAGGAGAATGCGGAAGCCGTCCCGGGCGAACCGGATGGCCTCCTTGTGGACTTTGGTCACCAACGGGCAGGTCGCATCGATCGTCGACAGCGAACGTTCAGCCGCCTCGGCATGGACGGCCGGTGAGACTCCATGGGCGGAGAACACGACTCGAGCGCCTTCCGGGACCTCAGCGGTGTCATCGACGAAGACGGCTCCTCGTTCGGACAGGGTCTCGACGACGTGGCGATTGTGCACGATCTCCTTGCGGACGTAGATCGGTGCACCATAATGCTCGAGCGCGCGTTCGACGGCGATGACGGCCCGGTCGACACCGGCACAGTAGCCGCGCGGCGCGGCCAGCAGCACTCTCTTGTCAGCATTGACCGGAGTACGGATCTCGCCTGGTGTCAGACGCCGGCGCGGAATGGTCGGGGCAGGTACTGAAACGACAGTCACCCGTTCAGTCTAAGCCGGAGGCCTCGACGGCGGCCAGGAATGGGCTGTGTCAGAGCTGTTCGTTAGGCTGGGGATTCGGAAGGGGACTTAGATGGCGCAAAGAATTTCCGGCACGCCCGGCACGCTCGGCGAATCCGTCGAGCCGAAGGAGCTCGCCGCCACCGCAGCAGAGACCACGGCGGAGAATCCGTGGCCGCTGAGTCTGCTGTCGTCGAAGATGAAGTCCTATATCGATCGCATGTCGAGCGTGTGGATCGAAGGGCAGGTCGTCGAGCTCAATCATCGCGGCAAGGCCAGCTACCTGACTCTGCGTGACACCGACGTCGAGATGTCCCTGCCGGTCAGATCTGGAAGAACGTACTCGACCGCACCGGGGCGCCTCTGACCGAGGGCAGCCATGTCGTCGCCAACCTCAAAGCCGACTTCTGGACGAAGACCGGTCGACTGACGATGCGAGCCAACGACATCCGTGCCGTCGGACTCGGCGAACTCCTCGCCCGCCTCGAACGACTGAAGAAGCAGTTGGGTGCCGAAGGGCTCTTCGACCCCAGTCGGAAGCTGCGCCTGCCGTTCCTGCCGAACCGGATCGGTCTGATCACCGGACGGGATTCTGATGCGCAGAAAGACGTCATCCGCAACGTGCACCTGCGCTGGCCTGCCGCCGAATTCGAAGTCCGCAACTGTGCGGTTCAGGGCCCGGACGCCGTCCCCGGCGTGATGAAGAACCTCGCTGAACTCGACGCGGACCCGCAGATCGATGTCATCGTCATCGCCCGCGGCGGCGGCAGCATGGAAGACCTCCTGCCGTTCTCCAACGAAGCGCTCGTCCGCGCTGTGTCTGCAGCCCAGACACCGGTGGTCTCGGCGATCGGACACGAAGCCGACCGGCCGATCCTCGATGAGGTCGCAGACATGCGGGCATCGACGCCCACGGATGCGGCAAAGAGGATCGTGCCGGATGTCGCCGAAGAAGGCATGAATCTGCTGCGCGCCCGAACCGAGCTCGAGGCCGCTGTCAATCGCATTCTCGACCGCGAACAGGAGATGCTCACCGCCGTGCGTTCGCGCCCGGTGCTCGCCGAACCGCAGACGATGATCACCGCTCACGAGAACGAACTGGCGATGATCCGCCGTCGCAGCCTGCAGGCGACGAACGCATCGGTCGTCCAGGCCCAGAACGAGATCCAGCACCTCCGTTCCCAGGCCCAGTCCCTCTCTCCCCTGCGGACGCTGGAGCGCGGATACGCCGTGGTTCAGACCGACGAGGGACAGGCCGTCCGCAATGCCGACGAGGTCACGACCGGCGACACCGTCCACGTCCGGGTCGCCCATGGTCGATTCGATGCCGCGATCACCGACGTCTCACCGGAAACGGACGATTCGACGACCGACGGATGACGACAGCTCCACACTCCGCCCACATTCCACTCACTCTGCGAAGGAGACACCGATGACCGAACCGACCACCCAACAGGATCAGCCCGATATCAGCACCCTCAGCTACGAGCAGGCACGCGAAGAACTCGTCATGACAGTCAAACGTCTGGAGACCGGCAATCTGCCGCTCGAAGAGTCGCTGCAGCTGTGGGAACGAGGCGAGGCTCTGGCCGACCGGTGCCAATCATGGCTCAATGGGGCGCGCGAACGCCTCGACAAGGCTCGTGAGGAGACTTCGGACGACGCCGAATAGGTCTCGGCTGCTCAGAGGTCAGGCTCAAGCCCAGCCGATGGGCTGAGAGCGCCGTGCCGGCTCACCTCCGGTCAGGCGCCTGACATCACTTCAGTTGGGCGGCCACCTGATCGGCGAAGCTGTTGATGGTGTCCGGTGCAGCGGTGGCACTCATGACGACATACATGTCGCCCTTGTGCGTGACCCAGTATTCCTTCTCCTCTTCGGTGCGGTAGATCTGGAAGTCGGCACCGCCGACAGTCACCTTCTCGGCGGCGACGGCCTCATCGGTCTTCCGCTTCGCCCAGTTCTCACTCGCTTCGGCCTGTTCGATGCTCACCCACTGGTCCTCGGGACCGATGAACGACATGTACCACGAGGTGTATTCCGAGTCGCCCACACGATCGAGGCTGGCCTCATTCGAGGTCCACCCACGCGGGATCTGCGGAACGATCAGGTCGAAGTCGGCATTGCCCTGCGACTGTTCGGCGATTCCCTGATAGTCGACGACACGTTCGGAGTCGACTTCGGGCTGAGGGGCGAGGAACAGGATCCCGACGGCGACGGCCAGACAGGCGAGGATCGCGATGATCATATTGACCCAGTTCGAGTTCTTGCGCAGGGAGCGCATCTCTTCTCGGGACCCCGGCAACATCACTCCGGACTCGTCAGCCATGGACTCTCCCTTGGGACTCTGCGTCGACTCGTCGACGACTGTTCGAGTACCCGTCTCGTCAGCAGCATTTCGGACATTCACACCGCCATTGTCCTCGGCTCGCGCGCGAAGGGCCAATTCCAGCTCAATCGCGTGACTGCGGCCACAAGCGGACACCGCTGTCGCGACCCGGATCACAGGGGTGGCACAATTGGAACCATGAGTGACTCCAAAGAGCCTGTTGACGTGAAATCTCACCAAGACCGAGGACGAGTTGATGAGGAGGCTCCACCTGTCGCAGTGACCGACTCATGGTCACAGAAGGCTCAGGTCGAGTCGGACGCACCCGACCGCAACTTGGCCCTGGAACTCGTCCGAGTCACCGAGGCTGCCGCCATCGCCGCCGCACCCTGGGTCGGCCGCGGAGACAAGAACGCCGCCGACGGAGCAGCCGTGGCCGCGATGCGCAACGTCATCTCCACCGTCCGCATGGCCGGAACCGTCGTCATCGGCGAAGGCGAGAAGGACGAAGCTCCGATGCTCTTCAACGGCGAGCAGGTCGGCGACGGCGGCGGACCGCACTGCGATGTCGCCGTCGATCCGATCGACGGCACCCGCCTGACCGCGTTGGGCATGCCCAACGCGATCTCGGTCATGGCCGTGACCGAAGACGGTGCGATGTATGACCCTTCAGCCGTGTTCTACATGGAGAAGCTCGTCACCGGCCCCGATGCCGCCGACGCCGTCGATCTGCGTCTGCCGATCGCCGAGAACATCCGTCGCGTCGCCAAGGCGAAGGGAACGAAGGATCCCGCCTCGGTGACGGTGATGATCCTCGACCGTCCCCGCCACCAGCAGATGATCGATGAGATCCGCGCCGCCGGTGCCCGCATCCAGCTCATCACCGATGGCGACGTCGCCGGAGCCATCGCCGCCTGCCGTCCCGGAACCGGCGTCGACATGCTCATGGGCATCGGCGGCACCCCGGAAGGCATCATCACCGCTTGCGCCATCAAGGCGCTCGGCGGAGTCATCCAGGGCCGTCTGTGGCCGCAGGACGACACCGAACGCGAAGCCGCCGCCAAGGCCGGCCTCGACGTCAACCAGGTGCTCAACACCGATGACCTCGTCACCGGAGACAACAGCTACTTCGTCGCCACCGGCATCACCAACGGCGATCTGCTCGACGGAGTGAAGTTCCAGGGCGGCCACGTCACCACACACTCGCTGGTCATGCGGTCGAAGTCGGGGACCGTGCGCCAGGTCTTCGCCGAGCACCAGGCGGCGAAGACGCATTCCTACGTGGAGGCCGCTGAAGAAGCCGCCCGCCGCGGACTGGTCTGACCTCCCATCGCACCCGGTCCCGGGCGCGATCCACACAACTCGGAAGCAGGTGCGAAAGCAATGCCCAATCAGGCGTGGAACCGACTCCTCGAGGGAAATCAGCGTTTCGTCGACGATGTCCCTCGACACCCCAACCAGGACACCGCACGACGCGAGTCGCTGTCGGACAGCCAGACCCCGTTCGTCACTCTCTTCGGCTGCTCGGACTCCCGAGTCGCCGCTGAGATGATCTTCGACGTCGGACTCGGCGATATGTTCGTCGTCCGCAATGCCGGACAGGTCGTCGACCCGGTCACCTTGGGATCGCTCGAATACGGGGTCGAGATGCTCGGCACTCCCCTGCTCGTCGTGCTCGGACACGACAGCTGCGGAGCCGTGACCGCTGCCTACAACGCCTACGACTCGGGTGAGACTCCTCCCGGATTCATCTCCGACGTAGTCGCCCGCATCCTGCCGACCGTGGCACGGGCCCGGAAGAACGGGCGCACCACGGTCAACGAGACCGTCGGCCAGAACACCATGGACACGGTCGACAAGATCATGCAGCTGTCCACGATCATCAGGACCGCTGTCGACGATGGCCGACTCATCATCGTCGGACTCACCTACCAGCTCCATGACGGGCACACCACGGTCGTCGCCCAGTACGGAGGCGACGAGGCCGCGATCTCCACCTATGCTTCCTGAGCGACCGGCCGCCTCGATGGTCAGCCGCTCGGATCAATGAGCCTGAGCTCGCCAATCATTTCCCAGGCACCCAACGGAAAGGACAACAATGACCGAAGAATTTCGCATCGAACACGACACCATGGGTGAGGTCAAAGTCCCCAAGGACGCCCTCTACAGCGCACAGACCCAGCGTGCCGTCGAGAACTTCCCAATCTCGGGCAAGACCCTCGAATCCGCGCACATCGCCGCACTGGCACAGGTGAAGAAGGCCGCCGCGAAGGCCAATGCCGAACTCGGCGTGCTCGACGAGGCACGCGCCACAGCCATCCAGAACGCCGCCGATCAGGTCATCTCCGGCGAGTTCGACGCCCACTTCCCCATCGACGTGTTCCAGACCGGTTCGGGAACCTCGTCGAACATGAACACCAACGAGGTCCTGGCCTCGCTGGCGACCAAGGCTCTCGAAGCCGACGGAATCAACGTTCACCCGAACGACCACGTCAACGCCTCGCAGTCGTCGAACGACGTCTTCCCCACCTCGGTCCACCTGGCCGTGACCAAGGCCCTGGTCAACACCCTCATCCCGGCCTTGGACACCCTGGCGACCTCCCTGGAGAAGAAGGCGGAGGAGTTCTCCTCCATCGTCAAGTCCGGCCGCACCCACCTCATGGATGCCACCCCGGTGACGCTGGGACAGGAGTTCGGCGGCTACGCCGCACAGGTCCGTTACGGAATCGAGCGCATCGAGGCGTCCCTGCCCCGCGTGGCAGAGGTCCCGCAGGGCGGAACCGCTGTGGGCACCGGCATCAACACCCCCGACGGCTTCTCCTCCCGTGTGGTCGAGATCCTCGCCGAGGAGACCGGACTGCCGATCACCGAAGCCCGCAACCACTTCGAAGCGCAGGCCAACCGCGACGGACTCATCGAAGCCTCCGGTCAGCTGCGGACGATCGCCTACGGCTACATGAAGATCTGCAACGACCTGCGCTGGATGGGTTCGGGACCGAACACCGGTCTCGGCGAGATCGCCATCCCCGATCTCCAGCCCGGTTCGTCGATCATGCCGGGCAAGGTCAACCCGGTCATCTGCGAGGCCACCATTCAGGTCGCCGCTCAGGTCATCGGCAACGACGCCGCAGTCTCGCTCTCGTCGACCAACGGCGCCTTCGAGCTCAACGTCGGAATCCCGGTCATGGCTTCGAACCTGCTCGAGTCGATCCGCCTGCTCGCGAACGCCTCGACCGTCATGGCCGAGAAGATGATCGACGGGCTCACCGCCAATGAGGAGCGTGCCCGCTTCCTCGCCGAGGCGAGCCCCTCCATCGTCACTCCGCTGAACAAGGTCATCGGCTACGAAGCCGCGGCGAAGATCGCCAAGCACGCCGTGAACAACAAGATGACGGTCAAGGAAGCGACGATCGCTCTCGGCTTCGTCGAGAACGGCTCCATCACCGAGGCCGACCTCGACAAGGCCCTCGATGTCACCACGATGATCGGCAACTACAAGTAAGCCGCCGATCTGACTGATCAGAACACGGCGCCCGGACGATTTCGTCCGGGCGCCGTTTCGTGCTGTCGATCCACTCAGGAAGTCAGGAACGGAACGGGTCGAATTCCTCGAGCACGTCGGTGACCAGAGCCGCGATCTCCGACCTCTCCGACCGCGTCAGGGTGACGTGTGCGAAGAGTTCGTGGCCCTTGAGCTTCTCGATCACCGCGGCGACTCCGTCGTGTCTGCCCACTCGCAGGTTGTCCCGCTGGGCGACGTCATGGGTGAGCACCACCTTCGAGTTCATTCCGATCCGTGAGAGCACCGTGAGCAGAACATTGCGCTCCAGAGACTGTGCCTCGTCGACGATGACGAACGCATCGTGGAGGGAGCGTCCTCGAATGTGGGTCAGCGGGAGCACCTCGAGGATCTCTCTGTTGACCACCTCGTCGATGACGTTCTTGCTCACCAGGGCGCTCAGCGTGTCGAATACGGCCTCCGCCCAGGGGTTCATCTTCTCGCCCTCGCTGCCGGGCAGGTAACCGAGGTTCTGCCCACCGACGGCGTAGAGAGGACGGAAGACCATGATCTTCGAGTGCTTGTTCTCCTCGAGCACCTTCTGCAGTCCGGCCATGAGGGCCAGCGCGGACTTCCCCGTTCCGGCTCGCCCTCCCATCGACACGATTCCCAGAGCATCGTCGAGCAGCATGTCGATGGCGATCCGCTGTTCTGCCGATCGGCCGTGGACTCCGAAGATGTCGCGGTCCCCGCGCACCATCGACACTCGATTGCCGCTGCGCACCCGGCCCAGCCCGGATCCGCGTGGCGAGGTGATGACGACCCCGGTGTTGACCACCTCGTCGGAGACATCCTCGGTGACGACCGACCCCGAATCGTAGAACTCACTCATCTGCTCGTCGTCGAGCCCGAGTTCGCCCATCCCGGTGAACCCGGAATCGACGGCCAACTCCGCCAGATACTCCTCAGCGTGCAGACCCAAGGCAGATGCCTTCACCCGCATCGGCACGTCTTTGGTCACGACCACCACATCACAGCCTTCGGCCGAGAGGTTGCGGGCCACGGCCAGGATTCGGGTGTCGTTCTCCGTCCGGTCGAAGCCGATCGGCATCGTGGAGGCGTCGATGTGATTGAGCTCGACCCGCAGCGTACCGCCCGCATCACCGACCGGGATGGGCTGATCCAAGCGGTCGTAGTCCGAGCGGAAATCGTCGAGGATGTGGAGGGCTTTGCGAGCCGTGAAGCCGAGTTCGGGATGATTGCGTTTGCCCTCGAGCTCGGAGACGACGATGAGCGGAATGACGACATGGTGTTCGGCGAAGCGCAGAAGCGCTCCGGGATCCGACAGCAGCACCGAAGTGTCGAGAACGTAGGTGTGGACATTTTCAGCCATGAGGACCTCTGAGGCGTGAGTTCCGCCGAGATCCGGTTCTGACATCCCCCGATCTCGGGTTGGTGTCGACCAACTACAGCCAACCTAACCCGGTTCACCCCCGCCTGCGGTAGCGGCACGCGTGCTCGGGCAAGTCGAGGTCATGAACTTCGAGTGAATGCGGGAATCCAGTGCATGCGGGAATCCGGACAGCAGGAGAGCCGTGCCCGCCGCAGGCAGGGCCTATTTGCCGAAGCGCCGCTGCCGCAGACCGTAGTCGCGCACGGCGCGGAGGAAGTCCGTGCGACGGAAATCCGGCCAGTAGGCTTCGCAGAAGTAGAACTCCGAATAGGCGCTCTGCCACATGAGGAAGCCGGAGAGTCGCTGTTCTCCCGATGAGCGGATGATGAGGTCGGGATCGGGCTGGCCCTTGGTGTAGAGGTGTTCGCCGATCTGCTCCGGCGACAGCTCCGAGATGATCGTCTCCAGATCCGTGCCGTCGTCGGCCCGAGTCCGCAGCAGGGACTTCACAGCGTTGACGATCTCCTGCCGCCCTCCGTAGCCGACGGCAACGTTGACGCGCATTCCGCAGTCCTCGGTCGTCGACACTGCCTCCAGACGGGCCCGCAGGTCCGGTGGAACGATATCGAGATCACCGACGAGCTGGACGCCGACGCCGTCGAGCGCCGCGATCTTCTCCACCAGATCCGAAATGATCTCGATGAGGATCGAGACCTCTTCGGCCGAGCGAGCGAGGTTCTCCTTGGACAGGACGTAGAGGGTGACGATCTCCACGTCGATCTCGTGGCACCATCCGAGGAATTCGACGATCTTGGCTGCCCCGGCCCGGTGGCCGTCGGCGGTCGTCGCACCGAATTCCTTCGCCCACCGGCGGTTGCCGTCGGTGATGACGCCGACGTGCCGCGGAACCGGAACCGACTTGTCGAGCTCTCGTTTGAGGCGTCGCTCGTACAGCCGGTAGAGCAGGTTCACGGGTCGCGCCACAGCTGTCCTCTTCCATATGGATCATCGGTCGGTTCGAACACTGTACAGACTACTAGCCGACGATGCTGAATGAGGCCTCAGGCCGGCTCGCTACCATGGAGTCATGAATGCTTCGCTCATCGATTCCTCTCCAGTCGTTCCCGACGGCTCCGGGCCGGTCGGTTCCGCAGGTGCGGACGATGCTCCGCCCGCCGATGACCATCGCATCGCTCGTCGACGCTCGGCTCTGCGGGCCGAGCTGACGAAGCTGGCAGGTCAGGTCAAGCCGAAGCTGCGCGGATGGTTCCACGCCGGCGCATTCCCCCTGGCGATGCTCGGCGGCCTTGCGCTGGTGATCATCTCCCCGACGATCGAATCGCGCATCGCCGCTGCGATCTTCGCCATCACCGGAATGCTGCTCTTCGGCACCTCCGCCGTCTACCACCGTGGTCGCTGGCGCACTCGCGTCCGCCTGATCCTGCGACGGCTCGACCACGCGAACATCTTCCTCATCACCGCCGGCACCTACACACCGCTGGCCGTACTGATGCTCCGCACCGACCAGGCGATCCTCCTCCTGTCCGTGCTGTGGGGCGCCGCCGCACTCGGCGTCGCCTTCCGCACGATCTTCACCACCGCGCCGAGGTGGCTCTTCGTCCCCATCTACATCGGCTTCGGGGTCGCCGGAGTCGGATACATCCCCCAGATCTGGGGAATGAACTTCACCGTCGGCCTCCTCGTCGTCCTCGGCGGCGTGTGCTACATCGTCGGCGCCGTGATCTATGGGATCAAACGACCGAACCCGTCACCGAAGTGGCTCGGCTTCCACGAGATCTTCCATATCCTCACGATCCTCGGCTACGGCTGCCATCTCGCCGCGCTCATCGTCGCCGCCGTCGCGGCCTACTGACTCCGGTCATCGGTGGACTCGGAGGAATCCGTCGAGTCCTCGGTCGAGCCGCCTCGGCGATGTGCTTCGGTTCCACCGCTCGCATCGTCGGATCCGCTGTCAGCGGACTCCGGTTCGGGTGCTTCCGGACCAGAGAGCTTCGACTGATTGGGCACCACATGCCTGCGCAGCGGGATCGGATAGGCGTCGTCGGTGCCCGAGCGGGCCCTGACCCGACGGACACGGCGCAGGGCATCGCGGATGAGGAAGATCGTCAGGATGACGATTGCGAGGGTCGCCAGGAAGCCGATGGTTCCGGGTGTCACCAGATCCGGGTCCGGTGTGCCTCCGTCCGGAGTCGGGGCTGGGGAGGACGCGAAGATCATGCGCGGGTGTCGCTTTCGGTCGGGACGGCGGAATCAATATCGAGGTCGTCTGCCGGGGGTGAGTTCGGAAGCATCCCCTCATCGGGAACACGACGACCGTCATCGAAGGTCACGGCAGCGAACAGGTCGGTCTCCTGGAAGTCGAGTTCCCGGTTCAGCGGCTCACGGCCGGTGAGGTCGAGTGCCAGTTCGAACTCCTCGGTCGGCCAGTATGTGCGAGCTGCCTTGCGAGACGCGGAGAAGAACCCGCCTTCCGGGTCGATCTGCGTGGCGTGGGAGAGCAGCGCACGATCGCGGGCGGGGAAGAACTCGCTGCAGGCGATCCGGGTGCTCAGCCAGTTGTGGCGCTGGTTGTCTCGCTTCTTGAAGTCCTCGAGATGGTCGGCGAACGGGGACTCGAGTCCCGCCTCGAGCATCTTCTCGTGGATGGTGATCCACTTCTTTGCCGACAGGTCCTGGTTGAAGTAGATCTTCTGCACCTGCCACGGTTCCCCGAGCTCGGGGGTGGGAGGTCGCATCAGCGGCGGCCTCGACGGCGGCCATGGTCACCGCGTGGTTCTTGATGTGGTCGGGGTGAGGATATCCGCCGAGCTCGTCATAGGTGGTCACCACCTGCGGGCGGAAGGTGCGGATGATGTGCACGAGAGGAAGCATAGCCACCTCGTCGGGGACACGATAGAAGCATCCGGGAGGAGTCTGGTTGTCGAAATCGCCGTCGGGCAGACCCGAATCGACGTGGCCGACCCAGACGTGTTCGGCACCGAGAGCCGCGGCAGCAGTGGCCATCTCCTCACGACGGAGGCCGGCGATGTCACGGCTGGCCTTGGGGCTCTGCAGCAGGGCCGGGTTGAGGATATCTCCGGCCTCACCACCGGTCATGGTGGCGATGAGCACCCGGGCACCCAGGGAAGCGTACTTCGCGCTCGTTGCCGCACCCTTCGAGGATTCGTCATCGGGGTGGGCATGGACGGCCAACAGGCGCAGCCCATGGTACGGAAGCGAAGTCATATCCTAAATGTCCCTTTCGATTCAGCCTGGTGGCCACCTGCTGCCGACGCTGCGGCTGACATGCTCGCCGGCAGAGGATCGACTACTCTAGATTAGTGCGCGAAGTACTTAAAGAGGAATTCAATGACTGAGGTAACAGTGGCACCACCACTGCAAGATGATCGCTACGGCCGGACTCGCAAGCCCAAGCGAGAGCTGAGCCGTCGAGCGAAGATCATCGCCGTCATCGTCCTCGCCGTGGTGGTCGCTGTGATCGCTGTCTGGGCCTTCCGGCCGCAGACGAATCCCACAACCCCGCGCACTCTTGACTATTCGGTTGTCGACGACTCGTCAACGCGCGTCAGCGTCGGAATATTTCCTGATCAGGAACGCGACGTGCACTGCATCGTCCAGGCCACGAATGAGAACGAGGCGGTCGTCGGCTTCACCGAGGTGTCCGTTCCCGCCGATCCGAACGCCGACCCGAATTCGCCGAAGCGCATCGACGTCGACCTGGCCACGACACAGCTGGCCGCCTCCGGCCACGTGGCATCCTGCTGGTTCGAATAGTCCCACCGCAGAAACGCTCCGGCCACTTGGAGAGAATGCAGGAGCCGGACAGCTCGAATCTCTTCGAATAGTTCTCGCACGAGGGCGCGCGTTGCGACCACGAAACGCAGACTCACGGCTGGGAACGTGACTGAACTCATCGTTTTTCTGCTCTGATGCGTTACACTGTAGTTTCATTCAACTTCCGGGCGTGCCCATACGCCCGGTTTTTTCGTTGCCTGACACGCCCGTCAGTGCACCGACCGAAAAAGGAGAAGTCATGACCGAGGAAGTCACCCAGGAAGAAACGTGGTTGACCCAGGAAGCCTTTGACCGCCTGTCGAAGGAACTCGAGCATCTCTCCGGACCGGGTCGTGCAGAGATTGCTGAGAAGATCGAAGCCGCCCGCGACGAGGGTGACTTGAAGGAGAACAGCGGCTACCACGCAGCGCGTGACGAGCAGGGCAAACAGGAAGCACGTATCCGCCAGCTCGAGGTGCTGCTGCGCAACGCCAAGGTCGGCTCCAACGACAGCGACGGCAAGACCGTCACCCCGGGCACCGTCGTCGCAGCGACCGTCGCCGGCAACAGCATGCGGTTCCTGCTGGGCAACCGCGAGATCGCCGGAGATTCCGATATCGACGTGTTCTCGGAGAAGTCCCCGCTCGGAGCGGCTGTCCTCGGCGTCAAGGCCGGAGACAAGACCTCATACGAGGCTCCGAACGGCAAGACCATCGAGGTCAAGGTCGACTCCGTCGAGGCCTTCACAGGCTGACCGAGACCAGACCGAAGTGGGCGGGTGCGATTTCGCACCCGCCCACTTGTCTATTCACTCCTTCTCGGGCGAATCTCTCGTTCCCGACTCTGTCTAATCAGTCTGATCGGGGTCTGTTTCGCGTTCGTCTTCTGCGGACTCGTGGACGGCATCGGTGAGCCGTTCCTTCGCTGATTCCAGGACGGCGGTGGCTTCCCGTTCGTCCGGATCACGTGTTGGGTCCTCCTCCGCGTCCTCCGCGTCCTCGGCGTCACCGGCGTTCGTGCGCACGATGTAGCTGACGACGCTGTTGAGCACTGCCACCAGGGGAACGGCGAAGAGGGCGCCGACGATGCCGAAGAGGAAGCCGCCTCCGGTGACCGCGAGGATCACAGCCAGCGGATGGACGGACACGGCCTTGCCCATGAGGAACGGCTGCAGGATCTGACTTTCGATCTGCTGGACGGCGATGACCACGGCCAACATGATGACCGCGCTGACCAGGCCGTTGGAGACCAATGCCACGAGTACGGCGACCGCGCCGGAGGCGATCGCCCCGACGACAGGGACGAACGAGGTGAGGAAGACGAGCACTGTCATGGGGATGACCAGAGGGATCCCGAGGAACGCGGCACCGATGCCGATGCCGATCGCATCGACGGCGGCGACGAGGATCTGGACCCGCACGTACTGCACGAGTGTCGTCCACCCTTTCAGAGCGGCACCCGTGGCGACGGGGCGGGCAGGGACCGGCAGCAGGTTCATCACCCACCTGAAGATGTTCTGTCCGTCATAGAGGAAGAAGAACGTCGCGAACAGGCAGACGGCCATGCCGGTGAGGAAGGTGCCCACCGAGGAGGTGGCCTGCAGTGCGCCGCCGAGGAGCTGGCTGCTGTTGTTCTGGAAGAAGTTCGTCGCGGTGTCGATGGCTTCGTTCATATAGCTCGAGATCGTCGAGGCATCTATGCCGAAGGGACTCGAGGCCAGCCATCTGCTGATCCCGGAGACACCGGCGATAACCTGTTTGACGAGGTCGGGCATTCCGGAATAGATCTGCTGACCGACGAGGCCGAAGAGTCCGAGGACGACGACGATGAACCCGATGAACGAGATCGCGGAGGCACCGCCTCGAGGAATGCCCTTCTTATTCAGCCACCCGGTCAGCGGCGCGAGCAGCGCGGCCAGCAGCAGAGCGATGAGCACGGGCAGCACGACGCTGGAGATCTTCGACAGGAGCCACAGCGCCACACCGATCGCCACGAGAACGACGATCGACCGCCACGACCATGCGGCAGCGAGCTTGAGACCGGGAGACACATACGGTTTCGCCTCGGCCTCGATTCGGCTGAGTGCGATCTCCTCGGGACTGACCGCCTGCGACGGAGTCATTTCGGTTTCGGACTCGGAGTCAGCCGATCCGCGGCCGCGCCGGAACGCCTCCCATGCCCCTCGGAATCGGTTCGGAGGATGCTGCTGATCGTTTTCGCTCATGACTCAACAATAGTTGTTGATGCACTGACAAAGGTGCAATGATGACGCCGGAGGAGGGAATTCAGTGGGAAGACGCTTGATCTATACGCTGGCGACGGTGGGGGCGACGGTCGTCGGTGCCGGTGCCTCGGCGGCAGGACTGCTCCGCCACCAGGCCGGATCGCTGCGCCGTTCCTTCGACGACGACAAGAACCGTCGCTATTCCACCTTCACCGAGGCGATCGCCGCCCCTCGTGACAACGACGATGACGACTCCGCCGCCCTGGCCATCATCGGCGACTCCTGGCTGTGCGGGGTCGACGTGGACCCGGAGCAGGCACCTCCGACTCTCATCGGCCGCGGACTGGCACGGATGCTCGGCACCACCGTCCGTGTCCAGACCACCGCCCGTCCTTCGGCGCTGTCGGATGATCTGCACCGGCAGGTCGACGAAGTCCTGCGCTCTCCGTGGCTGTCCCGTCAGCTCTCGGACCGGTGGAGCGCGGACCGCCGCTTTGCGATCATCTCGATCGGCACCGGCGACATCATCCACCCGATCCAGGCGACCATCGGCGTTCCCGTGCTCAATCAGGCCATCAACCGCCTCCAGCGCGAAGGCCGCTACACCGTGTTCGTCCTCGTCTGCCCCAATCTCGGCGGGCTGCCAGGACTGCGCGATCCGCTCAAGACGTCTCTGCGTCGGACCTCCAGGGTCCTCGCCGGCTCCCAATGGCTGGCCGCGCTGGCCGCACGCGCGGTACCGCTGCGGGCAACGGGAGCTTTGAGCGGAACGACACGCCGGTCTCTGCTCAACGACTCCGGCCGGTTCCCCAGTGAACTCGGCTATGCACAGCTGTCCTCGACCCTGCTGTCCGCGATCGCCGAACGCATCGAAGCACCGGTCGTCGTCGACCGCAGCCTCGATATCCCGGAGAAGGGCGAAGGCGCCCGCCGTCTCGACCTCGTCCCCGGCGGCGACGCTGAATCTGCCGAAATCGCAGAAGAAGCAGAAGCACCGGAGCCGCAGAACGGTGATGTCGAACCCGTTCCGAATCGTTCGGAGGCCGCCTCGTGATCCGCGTGGTTCTCGCCTCCCAGTCGCCGTCGCGTCGCACGATCCTCCGAGACGGTGGGATCGACCCGGTCATCATCGTCTCCGAGGTCGACGAACGGGCCATCGAGGATGGCTTCACCGGCTCCGTCGGCGATCTGACCACCGCACTGTCGGAGGCCAAGGCCCGTGCGGTCATCGACCGGATCCTCGCGTTCACTCCCCCGGAGCTTCGCGGCGCGGACACCGTCGTCGTCATCGCCGGGGACTCGCTGCTCGAATTCGATGGGCAGGCCATCGGCAAACCGGGAACGGCCGAACGCACTCGCGAAGTGTGGTCGGCGATCGCCGGTCAATGGACACAGCTGCATTCGGGCCATACTGTCGCCGTGCTCTCTCGGACACCGCAGTCGAACACCCCAGCAGACCGGTCGGGAGCCGACGGCACCGACCGAGTCGATCCCACCGACTCGGCGACCTTCGAACTCAGCGATCTGCGCTCGAAGCGGTCGGCCACCTCGGTGCTCATCGGCTCACCCACCGCAGCCGAGCTCGACGCGTACATCGCCACCGAAGAGCCATTCCACGTGGCCGGAGCGCTGACGATCGACGGATACGGAGGGGCCTTCGTCGACCGACTCGACGGCGACCATCTCACCGTGCTCGGACTCAGCTTGCCCGTCGTGCGCGAATTGGTCACCGATATGGGCCTGTTGTGGCCCGATCTGTGGGCTCTCCAGCGGTAGACTCGACCCTGTTCCGGTGACACGCCCGAGGACATTGAAGTTCTCGTCGCAATTTTTTATCGCTGTCCTACAAACCCTTGGTGCTGTTCTCTAAATTGTTCTGTGATCATACAAAGGAGCACCATGACCACAGTCCTCTCCGACTCCACGACCTCGGTTCTGAGCACCACCGTTCCGACCGGGGCCGTCCGCCGAGTCCTCATCGCCAATCGCGGTGAGATCGCTCTGCGCATCATCCGGGCCGCCCACGACCTCGGCATCAAGGCCGTCGCCGTGTACACGCGCGCCGATTCCGACGCCGATTTCGTCGAACTCGCCGACGATGCGTGGCTGCTGGACGGCTCCGGAGCCGGGGAGACCTACCTCGACATCGACAAGATCCTCGCCTTGGCCAAGCGCTCCGGCGCCGATGCCATCCACCCCGGCTACGGCTATATGGCCGAGAACGCACTGTTCGCGCAGGCCGTCATCGACGCCGGACTGATCTGGGTCGGTCCTCCCCCGGCAGCGATCGAGCTCCTCGGTGACAAGTCCGGAGCTCGTGCCGTCGCCGAAGCCGTCGACGCTCCGGTCGCCCCCGGTTCCGACGGCGCAGTGACCGATCTGGCCGAAGCCGCAGAGGTGGCCGAGAGGATCGGGTTCCCCATCGTCGTCAAGGCCGTCCACGGCGGAGGCGGACGTGGCTTCCGCACCTGTGCCGCGGCCGAGGACCTCGAAGCCGCCTACACTGCGGCGACCCGTGAGGCGCAGAGCGCCTTCGGTCGCGGTGAGTGCCTCATCGAGAAGCAGATCGTGCGTCCTCGTCACCTCGAGACGCAGTGCCTGGCCGATGCGCACGGAAACGTGCGGATCGTATCCACCCGTGACTGCACTCTGCAGCGTCGCAACCAGAAGATCATCGAAGAGGCGCCGGCTCCGTTCCTCACTGCCGAACAGGAGCGCATCGTCTCCGAAGCCTCGGCCCGCCTGCTTGCCCACGTCGGCTACGTCGGCGCCGCGACCTGTGAGTTCCTCCTCGGCGAAGACGGCACCATCATCTTCATGGAGGCGAATGCGCGCATCCAGGTCGAGCACACCGTCACCGAGGAGGTCACCGGAGTCGACCTCGTCGGCTGGCAAGTGCGCATCGCTTCGGGTGAGACACTGCCCGAGGAGTTCCCCGCCGTGCGCGGGCACTCCTTCCAGTTCCGCATCAACGCCGAGGACCCCACGACGTTCTTCCCCGCCACCGGCACGGTGAAGAACTACCGTGCGCCTTCGGGCCCCGGTGTGCGTCTGGACTCGGGAATCGGCGACGGCAGCGTCGTCGGCACGGACTTCGACCCGATGCTGGCCAAACTCGTCGTCACCGGCGCCACTCGTGATGAGGCCCTGGCCCGAGCCCGCCGTGCACTGTCGGAGTACCGCATCGAGGGAGTCTCGACGCTGCTGCCGCTGCACCGGGTGCTCGTCGACGAACAGCCGTTCGCCGCCGATTTCAAGGTCTGGACCAACTGGCTCGAAACCGCTTTCGTCAATCCTCTTGTCGATCCACAACTAGGAGAACAGATGAGTACTGCAACCGACAGCTTCAGTGTTGTGGTCGAGGTCGATGGCCGCCGGATGACCGTTTCGGTCCCGAAGGACGTCATCTCGGACCTCGGTCATGTTCCCAGTCCCAGCGTGCCGCGGCGCAAGCGCGGGCTGAGCAGCCGCAAGGGCGCGAAGATCGCTGACGACTCGAATGCGCTCAACGCTCCCATGCAGGGCACCATCGTCTCCGTCTCCGTCAACCCCGGTGACACCGTCGAAGCCGGTGATACCCTTGCCGTAATCGAAGCGATGAAGATGGAACAGCCGCTCAAGGCCGGTCACTCCGGCACCGTCTCCGAGGTGCTCGTCGACGCAGGCGCCTCGGTGAAGTCCGGTGAGGCAATCATCCGCTTCGCCGCCTGAGGAGTTTCGACCGCCCGCATTCGGCTCGCACCGAATGCGGCAGTCCCGAACAAGGTCGTCCCTGCCCGGGTCACCGCTGAAGGTCGGTGATCCGGGCAGTGATGTATTCGGATTCGGCATCGTTGCCGGGGCATTCCAGACCGGCAGCATAGGCGTCCTCGGCTTCGGCCGTGCGGCCGAGTTCGTCGAGGGTGATGGCCCTGGCGATGTGGAAGGGCCTGTGCCGCCGCAGCTGCGGATCATCGGCCAGTTCGTCCAGGGCGCTCAGTGCCGCTTCAGGTCCTGAGACCTGACCGAGGGCGATCGCGGTGTTGAGGGCGACGACCGGCGACGGGTCGAGGTCGGAGAGCATCCGATAGAGCACGAGGATCTGATTCCAGTCCGTGCCCGCGAACCTCGCCGCATCTGCGTGGAGGGCGGCGATCGTCGCCTGGATGGTGAAAGCACCGGCACCCGACTCCCCCGCGGCCACGCCGACGAGCCCGGTGCCTTCGGCGATGAGGCGGGAATCCCAGAGGCTGCGATCCTGTTCGGCCAACGGCACCGGCTGACCGTCCGCAGACACCCGAGCGCTGTCTCGCGCACGAGTGAGCAGGAGCAGAGCCAGCAGACCACGGGCCTCGGTCTCCTCGGGCAGGTACCCGACGAGCAGTCGGGTCAGGCGGATGGCTTCGCGCTGCAGGTCGATGCGTGTATGTGCGGGACCCGCTGTGGCGTTGATGCCCTGGGTGAAGATCAAATAGAGGACGCGCAGCACTCCGGGCAGTCGTTCACCGAGCTCATCGGGTGCGGGCCTGCCGAAGGGAATTCCGGTCTTGAGGATCCGCTGCTTGGCGCGGACGATCCGCTGCTGCATCGTCGCAGTCTCGACGAGGAAGCCGGCAGCCACCTCGACGGTGGTCAGTCCCGAGAGGAAGCGCAGGATGAGGACGATGCGTTCGTCCTCGCGCAGGGTCGGGTGGGAGCAGGTGAAGAACAGCCCGAGACGTTCGTCGGGCAGATCCGCAGCGTCCATCTCCTCGCCGAGGCGGTCCGCGTGGTCGTCGTGGTCACCCGCTCGCAGCTCATCCTCGATGCGGAGTCGGGCGAGGTGGCGGGTGCGCACTTCGTCGGCGCGGATGAGGTCGATGGCGCGGTTCTTCGCCGTGGTCATCAGCCACGCCTGAGGACGTTCGGGCACTCCTCGGCTCGGCCACGTCTCGACCGCGCGGAGCACGGCGTCGTGGAGGGCCTCCTCGGCGAGGTCGAAGTCACGGTACCGGGTGACCAACGCCGCGAGCAGCCGCCCGAAGTCCTCCTCGCCGATGGCGCTGAGGACCCGGGCGGCCGCATCGGGGTCGGGTTCCATCAGTAGTCGGCCACCGGACGGATCTCGATGTGTCCGGCCTTCGCCGCAGGGCTCTTCTTCGCCCAGGCGATCGCCTCGTCGATGTCGGCGACCTCGATGACGTAGCTGCCGCCGACGAACTCGTTCGATTCGGCGAACGGGCCCGAGGTGACCAGCGACTCGCCGCCGGATCCGCTGACTCGGACTCCGAGTTCGGGCCCTTCGAGGGCGAAGCCGCCGACGACGATTCCCGCCTCGCTGATCTCTTTGTCGAATGCCATGAACTCGGCCGGATCCGCGCCGCCGTCCTCACCGCATTCGGGATCCTGTGTGCGTCCCATGAGCAGAAGTGCGTACTTCATGTCGTTCTCCTTCGTCGTTCCTCATGTCATGCCGGGCGGCCTGACACCATGATGACGGTCGAGGAGCGACGAGATCGACAGCTGCGGAGAAAAATCTTTCTGCGGATGCAGAGTCCCCGTGATCAGAGGTGACGGTGGAGCTTCCGTGCCGCTTCGGTCAGCGAACCGCTCACCGAGGGGTAGACGACGAAGGAGGCGGAGAGCTGATCGACCGTGAGCCGGTTCTCCACCGCCATCGTGATCGGCAGGATGAGCTCGCTGGCTCGCGGGCCGACGACCACGCCTCCGAGGATGGAACCGGATCCGCGCCGGGCGAAGATCTTGACGAAGCCGTCCTTGATGCCGAGCATCTTGGCGCGCGGGTTCGTGTCCAGCGGCAGCATCACGGTGTCGATATCCGTCGGGTTCTCGCGGTAGTTCTGCTGGGTGAAGCCGACGGTGGCGATCTCGGGTGCGGTGAACACGTTCGATGCGACATTGCGCAGCTTGAGCGGCTGCACGGCGTCGCCGAGTGCGTGGTTCATGGCGATCCGGCCCTGCATCGCAGCCACGGAGGCCAGCGGCAGCACGCCGGTGCAGTCACCGGCCGCATAGATTCCGGCCCGCGAGGTCCGCGAGACCCCATCGACGGCGATGTGCCCGGATTCGCTGACGCGCACACCGGCCTTCTCCAGACCGAGGCCTTCGGTGTTAGGAATCGAACCGACGGCCATGAGGCAGTGGGAACCCTCCACTCGGCGTCCGTCGGCGAGGACCACTTCGACTCCGTCGTCGGTGCGGGTCACCGAGGCGGCGCGGGAGCGGGAGAGGACGTTCATGCCCTTGTTGCGGAAGACGAATTCGAGCACATCGGCTGCGTCCTCGTCCTGACCGGGCAGGACCTTCTCACGCGAGGACACGAGGGTCACCTCGGTGCCCAGAGCGCGGTAGGCTGAAGCGAACTCGGCGCCGGTGACACCGGAGCCGACGACGATGAGGTGCTCGGGCAGCTCGTCGAGGTCGTAGAGCTGGGTCCAGGTGAGGATGCGCTCGCCGTCGGGCTGCGCGGTGGGCAGCTCACGCGGATGCGCGCCGACCGAGAGCAGGATCGTCGAGGCCTCGAGAGTGTATTCGGTGCCGCCGGCTTCGACGACATGGACTTGGTCGCGTCCGGCCAGAGTCGCCTTGCCCTGGATGGCTTTGACGCCGGCGCGGATGAGGCCTTCGTAGATGTCGTTGGCCTGGGCGTCGGCGAGTGACAGGATGCGCTTGTTGACCGCTTCGAGGTCGGCGGTGACTCGGCGCGTATCGGCCTCGGTGTCCTCAGCGTTCTCGATCCGGATTCCGAGCCCGTCGGAGCGCTCGATCTCATCCATCATCTCCGCGGTGGCGATGAGCGACTTCGACGGCACGACATCGGTGAGCACGGCGGAACCACCACACCGATTCTGCTCGATGAGCATGACATCGGCACCGAGCTGAGCCGCGACGAGCGCGGCTTCGTAGCCGCCGGGGCCGCCGCCGATGATGACGACGCGATCTGCAGTGGAATCAAATTCAGTGTTCACACTCAGATTGTCTCAAATCGCCACGGTGCTTGCGAACGGCCCCCTGGAGATCGGATCCGCAGGGGGCCGGAATCGGTCGGACCTCGGTCCGGCACCGGTCCGATCAGCTCGGATCGACCACCTCGGCGGTGTCCTTGTGCAGGGTCGACAGGTGTACATAGGACTGCGCGTTCTGTCGGACCTTCTCCACTCCTTCGTCGGTCATCTCACGGCGCACCTTCGCGGGAACACCGGCGACCAGCGAGCGGGCGGGGATCTGCGTGCCTTCGAGGACGACGGCGCCCGCGGCGACGAGGGATTCGCTGCCGATATGGGCATCGTTGAGCACTGTGGAGTGCATTCCGATGAGCACATCGTCGTCGACGACGGCGCCGTGGACGAGGGCTTGGTGGCCGATGGAGACCCGGTCGCCGATGACGACGGGTTTGCCGGCGTCGGTGTGCATGACGGTGTTGTCCTGCACATTGGAGTCCTCACCGATGGTGATCGGGGCGGCTTCGGCGCGCAGAACACAGCCGTAGAAGACGCTGGCGCCCCGCTTCACGTGCACATCGCCGACGAGGGTGGCACCGGCTGCGACGAAGGCGTCCGGATCGACCTGCGGTGTGTGGCCGCCGACGGAGACGATGCGGGGGCTGGCGAGATCGTTGGTCATGAGTCCTCCATTGGTTCACGAGATGTCTGTGTGCATTCATCTGCTGTCTGCATGTGTCTGCCAGTCTAGGCGGAGACGCTCCGGCAGGCCCGGAAAGACGAATCGCGGACCGATTTGCGCGATCGCCCTCATAGCAGGACAATGGGGAAAATTCTTGTCAGAAATTTCACACTGCCGGACCCTTGTGCGCCCAATTGCGTTATGTGAACCTTGACTGTGAGAGTTGCACGCCCGGAATTCGGGCGTGATCAACCGCGTTCACTGAATTCGTCGAAAGGTCACCATGGATTGGCGACACCGTGCAGCATGCCTCAATGAGGATCCGGAGCTCTTCTTCCCGATCGGCAACACCGGACCCGCGCTGCTCCAGATTGAGGAAGCAAAGACTGTCTGTCGCCGTTGTGAAGTCGCAGAGACCTGCCTTCAGTGGGCCCTCGAGTCCGGTCAGGATGCCGGAGTCTGGGGAGGTCTGAGCGAGGATGAGCGTCGCGCTCTCAAACGTCGTGCCGCTCGTGCCCGCCGCGCCGGCTGAGTCGCCGGTGATGCCGGCCGAGCAGCCGGTGATCGGGGTGGCAGTCCCCTGAACTGTCGAACAGATATCTGAATCACCGAGCGACACCCGCTCTGAAGTCTGAGTCCCTTGTCCCGACGGCGAATGATCGTCGTCAGAACAAGGGACTCAGTCGTGTGCGCGAACGGGCGCCGCTCAGTCGTAGGAGTCCGGGCGCAGCGGCACATCGAGGACGGCTATGGTTCCGCCGCCGTCTCGCGCCTGCCATTGGATCGAACCGGCCAGGTCGGCGGAGACCAAGGTGCGCACGATCTGCGTGCCCAGACCATTGCCCGGATTCTGCGTCTCCCCCAGCCCGATGCCGTCATCGGCGATCGTCACGTTCAGTCGGTCGCCGTTGCGCTCGGGAGTCACCCACACGTGCCCGTTGAGCGTCTCCCCCGGTTCCAGATTCTCGAGATTCTCCGTGGGGAATCCGTGTTCGATCGCGTTCGTGATCAGCTCCGTGATGGCCAGGGCCAACGAGGTGGCATCGGCTGAGGAGATGGTCCCGAAGCTTCCGCACCGTTTGAGTTCGATGTGCACCAGAGGGCTGGTCAGCTCGGGTGTCAGGCGCAGTCCCTTGTCGACGACTTCGTCGAAGTCCACCTCGGATTCGACCCCTTGGCTGAGCACGTCATGGACCACGGCTATGATCGAGACGCGGCGCATCGCCTCCGTCAGCGCGCTCTTGGCCTCGGGGTTGTCGATGCGGCGGGTCTGCAGCCGCAGCAGCGCGGACACGGTCTGCAGATTGTTCTTCACCCGGTGGTGCATCTCTTTGATCATCGCGTCGCGGGAGAGCAGCTCCCGTTTGCGGCGGCGGATCTCGGAGACGTCACGTGCGAGGACGATCGCACCGATCCGCTCCCCCTCATCCGTCAGCGGAATCGCGCGCAGGGACACACTCGTGCGTCCGACTTCGAGTTCGGTCCGCCACGGGGCGCGTCCGGTGAGCACCAGCGGGAGGGTCTCGTCGACCTGACGCAGGTCCGCGCTGAGACTCGAGACCACCTCGGAGAGGTAGCTGCCTTCGATCTCTCCTCCGAAGCCGAGCCGATGCATCAGCGATACGGCGTTGGGAGAGGCGTACTGCACGTGTGAGTCACGGTCGAGGATGAAGATACCGTCACCGACACGCGGTTCTCCGTGCCGGGCCCCCGACGGGGCATCACGGTCGGGGAACGTGCCCTGCACGATCATCCGCATCAGCGCCATCGCCGATTCCCGGTAGTGCTTCTCCAACCGGGACGACCCCCTGCGACGGACCTCCTCCGAATATCGGACCACGAGGGCGATGACCTCGCCATGACGGATGATCGGCACCGCCTCGGCGAGAATGTCGACGTCGGCGGATCCGGCGCTGATTCCCATCTCGCGCGCTGCGGCGACGTGGGTGACATAGCTGCGGGTGCTGCTGGCTTCGTCGAGCAGCTCCTTCTCCAAGCCGGTCGCCCGCGCTCCGATCAGGTCCCGATTGAACAGTGTGGCCCCGGTCGTCGATCGGGCATGTGCCAGTACCGTATAGGCGCCGCTGAGCGACGGCACCCACAGCACGAGGTCGGCGAAGGAGAGATCGGCCAGCAGCTGCCAGTCCCCGACGAGCAGATGGATGTGTTCGACGTCTGACTCATCCGTGAGGCCCTCGGCCGCCAGCAGTTCGTTGAGCACGATACGTTCCTCCCAGGTGAGATCAGCAGACCCGCGGTGCCCGCGGGTCTGCTGAGATGTCGATGTTCAGACGCTACCACTTAAATCGTGCGCCGATGCACGCGCCGAGGCGGTCGTGTCCGACCGGCAGCGGCTCAGCCGTTGTGTTCGCTCTCCCACGCCGAGGAGCGGACCAGCGACCGCAGAGAGCGCAGCAGCACCGACAGCGGCGCCTGGGTGACGGTCTCGAGTCCGAGGATCGTCTCCGTCGTCTCCAGCACCCGGCCGACGATCGTGTCGTTGCGCTCCAACCATTCGGCCAGCCGCTGCTTCGCCCGTTCGTCCGGAGTTCCGGAGATCGGCGAATCCGTGGCGCCGAGGACCGTTCCGGTCACCGACAGGATCGCGGCGTAGTAATCGTCACGCATGGATCCGCGAGCCAGTGCCGACCACCGGTCGCTGCGATCGAGGTCACCGATGAGGGTGAGGATCTGCGAACCGGAGAAGCGTTCGTTCACGGCGTAGTAGACCTCGGCGACATCCTCCGCGGATTCGTTCGCCCGGGCGGCCAGCTGGGTGATGTCCAGCAGCACGAACTCGTCGAGCAGGGCGGCCGACCGCCAAGCGAGTTCGCTCGGCACGCCTTCGTCGATGTAACTCTGAGCCTTCGCCTGCATGGTCTCGGCATCGTAGCCGTCGACGAGGTCGGGAACCCGGGACCGCAGAGCCTCGACGACCTTGCCGTACATCTCGATGCCGGAATCGACGTCGAGGCTGTCCGGTGCCTGCTGCACGAGCCAACGCGAGGAGCGGTCGAGGACACGCACATAATCGTGCTGGAGCTTCACCTGCACCTCGGTCGGCACCTGGTTGTCGAGTGCGCACACCGCTTCGAAGAAGTCATCGAGTCCGAAGATCTCCGAGACCACGACGAACACGCGTGCGATCTGCGGCACCGAAGCCGGAGTCTCTTCCAACATCCGGTAGATATAGGTGAGTCCACCGCGGTCGACGAGTCGGTTGACGAGCTTCGCCGTCGCGATCTCCCGGTGGAGGGGGTGTTCGGGGATGAGCTCGCCGTACTTCTCCTGCAGGGCCTCCGGGAAGTAGGACACGAGTTCGCGCCGCATCCAGGTCTCGTCCGGCACGGTGCTGGCGAGGACCTCATCGGCGGCGTGCATCTTCACATAGGCCAGAAGCACGGCCAACTCGGGTGAGACATAGTAGCTGAACTCGCGTGTGGCCAGTTCGTCGGCATTGGGCAGGAATTCGACCGCACGATCGAGGTCGGCGTGCTTCTCCAGGTAGTTGAGCATCCGACCGTAGGTGCCCGACATCGATTCGGTCTGCGCCCGAGCCTCGCCGAGGACGACGTTCTGGGAGTAGTTGTTCGCCAGCACTCGGTCAGCGACCTGGTCGGTGAATGAGTGCAACACCTGCTCCCGCTCTTCGGCGGCGAAGGCTCCCTTGTGCAGAAGCGTGCGCAGGAGCAGCTTGATGTTAACCTCATGGTCGGAGCTGTCGACGCCGGCCGAGTTGTCGACGGCATCGGTGTTGACCTCGACGCCGCCCAGCGCGGCCTCGACACGTCCGAGCTGAGTCACACCGAGGTTGCCGCCCTCTCCGATCACACGCGCCCGCACATCTGCGCCGTCGATGCGGATGGCATCGTTGGCCTTGTCGCCGACATCGGCGTGGCTCTCGGCAGAGGACTTGATATAGGTGCCGATTCCGCCGTTGTAGACGAGGTCGACGGGTGCCTTGAGGATTTCGGACATGAGGTCAGCGGGGCTGCGCTTTCCGGGTTCGACTCCGAGCACCGAGGCGGCTTCTGCACTGAGGTCGATCGACTTCGCCGACCGGGGGAAGACCCCGCCGCCGGCGGAGATGAGCTCCCGGTCGTAGTCCTGCCAGCTCGAGCGCGGCAGGTCGAAGAGCCGCTGACGTTCGACGAAGCTGCGGGCGGCGTCGGGGTTCGGATCGAGGAAGATGTCCCGGTGGTCGAAGGCCGCGACCAGGCGGATGTGCTGACTGCGCAGCATGCCGTTGCCGAAGACATCGCCGCTCATATCGCCGATGCCCACGACCGTGAAGTCCTCGGTTGCGGTGTTGAGCCCGAGTTCGCGGAAGTGGCGTTCGACGGACTTCCACGCACCCCGGGAGGTGATGGCCATCGCCTTGTGGTCGTAGCCGACCGATCCGCCCGAGGCGAACGCATCGCCGAGCCAGAATCCTCGGCGTTCGGCGATCGCATTGGCGACATCGGAGAACCGTGCCGTGCCCTTGTCAGCGGCGACGACGAGGTAGTAGTCATCGCCGTCGTGCCGGACGACGCGGTCGGGGTGGACGACGACGCTGGAGTCATCGGCACCGTAGGTGAGGTTGTCGGCGACCTCGAGCATACTTTCGATGAACACCTCATAGGCGGCCTGACCGGCGGCCATCCAGGCGTCCCGATCGCTCATCGGCGGCAGCTGCTTGGGGAAGAATCCGCCCTTGGCGCCGGTGGGCACGATGAGGGCGTTCTTGACCATCTGCGCTTTGACGAGGCCGAGGACCTCGGTGCGGAAGTCATCGCGACGGTCCGACCAGCGCAGTCCGCCGCGAGCGACGGTGCCGAAGCGCAGGTGGACGCCCTCGACCTGCGGGGAGTACACCCACATCTCGAGTGCCGGCTTCGGCTTCGGCACGAAGCTGAGCTCGTCGGGCCGGATCTTGAGCACCAGTGCCGTGGGCAGGGCACCGGATTCGTCGATGTAGTAGTTCGTGCGCAGGGTCGCACGCAGCAGTTCGAGCGAGGACCGCAGGACGCGGTCGGCGTCGAGGCTGGCCACCTCGCTGAGTGCGGATTCGATCGACTCGTCGATCTCGGCCATCGCCTCTTCGCGTCCGACATCGTCGGCGTCCGGGTCGAACTTGGCAGTGAAGTAGTCGACGAGCAGCTTCGAGATGTTCGGGTTCTCGCTGTAGACCTCACCGACATAGGCATCGGAATAGGTGAAGCCCGCCTGGCGCAGGTATTTGCCCAGTGCGCGGATGACCGTCACATGCTGCCAGGAGAGTCCGGCGACGACGAGGCGGTCGAAGACTCCCGCTTCCTTCTTGCCGTCCCAGCCGGCCATGAAGGCCTCGGCGATGCGGTCGTAGTCGTCATCGGCCAGCTCTTCGGAGAAGCTGAGTCCGAAGTCGTAGATGTATCGATGCGTTCCGTCGGCGAGGTCGAGCTCGTGGGGCCGTTCGTCGACGACGTCGGCACCGAATGCCGTGAGGTAGGGAAGGACCTCGGACAGGCTGACCCGGTCACGACGGTAGAGGACGAGCCGGACGGAGGCGTCGGTGCTCTGGCCGGGACGGTAGAGCCGGACTGCCGGACCATGGCCGGCTTCGAGAGCTTCGAACCGACCGACGTCGGCGACCGCCTCGGCGGGGGTGTGATACTCACCGTAGCTGGGCGGGAACGCCTTCGACCACAGATCGGCCCGTGCTTGTGAGGCTCCGGTGTCACCGGCTTCGGCGGGAACGAGGAACGCGTGGACATCTTCGGACCAGGAGCGGACGGCTCCGACGATGCGGGCCTCGACCTCATCGGCGCCGATCTGCGGCAGTTCGCAGTCACGGGCGACACGGGCCACGAAGTGGATTCGGGCCAGCGCCGATTCGCTCAGCAGCACATCGAAGTCGACGCTGTCGGCGTTGTAGAACTGACGCAGCACTTCCTGCACTCGCACTCGGGCATCAGTGTTGTAAAGATCGCGTGGGAGGTAGAGGATGACGGAGACGAAGCGCTGGTACGGATCGGTGCGGACGAACACGCGGGATTCCCGGCGTTCCTGCATATCGACGATCTCCATGACGACGTCATAGATCTCCTCGGTGCCCTCATGCAGCAGGTCCTCGCGGGGGTAGTTCTCCAAAACTCCGAGGAGTTCGTTGGCCGAATGGGATCCGGCGGGGAATCCGCTGGCCGAGAGGATCTTCGCGACCTTCCGATCGATGACCGGGATATTGAGAACGCTGTCGTTGTAGAACTCGGGTTTGAACACGCCCACGAAGCGGCGCTCGCCGACGATCTCGCCGTCGGCATCGAAGGTCTTCACGCCGATGTAGTCCATGAAGGACGAGCGGATGACACGGGAACGGGAGTTCGCCTTCGTCAGCACCAGCACATGCGGTTCCCGGGCCTTGTCGGCGACGGCCCGGCTCAGCGGCGACGACACGAGGGGGCGCAGGGCCGAGATGCCCATCGAGGTGTCCTCAATCGGTTCGAGGCTGCTGTGGTCGGCGTCGTGGATGTAGTCGTACTCGCGGTAGCCGAGGAAGGTGAAGTGACCGTCGAGCCAGGTGAGCAGGGCGGCGGCGGATTCGGCTTCGGAGCCCAGCTCCGGACGCGGTGAGTGTGCGCTCAGCTCTGCGGCGATGTCTTTGGCCTTCGCGGCCATCGCCTGAGCGTCCCGGGCTGCCGCAGACACATAGTCGAGGACTCCGCGCAGGCGCTCTTCGAGTGCGTCGAAGTCGGTCTCCGAGATGCGGTCGATCTCGAGGCGGATCCACGACTGCTGCTGCGGGGCGCCGTCCACACTGCTGGCAGGGTCTTCGGAGACCGTCGGAATGCTCGCCGTGTCCGCACTGAGCGCGGGAGCTTCTGCCGGGGAGAGGACCTTCTCCCCCGGACCGGTTCCGGTGACCGTGATGATCGGGTGGTGGACGCGGCGGATGGCTCTGCCGTTCGCGGCGAGGTCGCTGACGATTGAGGACACTAGGTGAGGCATATCGGCGAGCACGATGGCGATGACCGTGTGGTTGTCCCGGAATTCCGGCGATTCGACGCCCGGGTTGTAGATCGCGATCGCCGGCTTCTGACCGTCGTATTCGGTGCTGAGTGCGAAGTGGCGGCGCGCGGCCGCGTATGCCTCGGGATCGTTGGCCCCTGTTTCGAATCGCGGATAGTACGCTTCGAGGAAGTTCTCGGGAGCAGATTGTCCCCTCTGCTTCCTCCATTCTTCTGCAACGTTCGAAATTGAGACCTGAGTCACTGTGTCACCTCTATGATCAACGAGCATTCGTCATGCGATTCGACGTCGAATCGTCATTCACCACACTATGCCCAAATATCGAGAAAGGCACGCCGAGCGGCATACGGTGGTGTACCGTTCATTCGCTGGCAAACTGGAGCTATGCGATCTCTGACTCTCAATCAAGAATATTCGGTTGATCTGTCGACATTCCTGGCCAAATTCGCCGACCCCGGCGTGTGGGAGAAGCTCGGCTCCGATGCCAGTGCCGAATACATCGACCCCGACACCGAGATGACCGTGCGGACGCCGATGCCCAAGGCCGAGCTTCCGTCGGCTCTGGCCTCCAGGCTTCCGGACAACACCGTGCTGGTCGAGGTGTACATGATTCCCGGAGACGTCCTCGGAGATCAGGCCGAGATCCGCATGACCGCCCGTGCCGCAGGAGTTCCCGTCGAGATCGATGCGGTCCTCGAGCTGCGCGAAGTCGAGACGGTGACGAAGCTGGCCGCTCATGCCGAGATCAGCTCATCGATCCCGATGTTCGGGCCGATGATCGAACAGGCCGTGGTTCCGATCCTGGAGAAGCGGTTGGGCGACCGGCTGCGCCGCTTCGAATCCGCCTGAGCCGCACGACCGGGGACTCGGGCCAACCGCGCGTGGGCCGGTTCAGTCCGTGTCGTGCTTGGGCCGGTTCAGTCCGTGTCGCCGAGCAGCTGCTCAAGCTCCGACGAGTCGTACCACAGCAGATCGGAAGCGCCGAGGTGGTCCTCGGCCGCGTCGGGACCCGTCTCCTCGGCCAGACGTACCGCCTCATCCCAGACGACGTCCTCGTCGAGGTGGAAGCTCGCCACCCGGGGCAGGTCGACTTCGCCGAGGCTGATGAGGTCGAAGCCCTCGGTCAGCGGTTCGGTCGGGCTGGACTCGGGGGCGTCATAGGCCACGATGACACGGCGCTCGGGAGCCGCATCGGTGCCGGGTTCGGTTTCAGCGGGATCGAACACCGCATTCGCGGCCAGGGCGGCGGCGATGCACATCGCGTCGAACTCAGCGGATTCGAACTCCTCACCGCGCAGGCTGCGCCCCTGAGCGTCGGGAGCGACGGCACGGACGTCGGTCAGCATCGAGCGCAGCGCGGTCAGGGTGGTGGGAATGTAGCAGCGAATGGCCATGCCCCTCATCCTAGTCCTGCGCTCCGCTCCCCCGGGCCCACCCGCACTTTCTGTGTGCGTCCGCGACGACCGGCGCCGCGGCGTTCGCGTCCTCCTCCGGATCTGCGGGTCCGGCGACGGCCCGGCAGGAGATCGTCGACCATCCGCGCCAGATCTCCGACGAGGACGGACTTCGGGTTCTGCTCATGCAGGGTGTGGCCGGCGAGCATCGCGGCATCGGCCGTGGAGCGATCGTCGCTGAGCAGGAAGTCCGGAGTGATCCGGACGAATCGGTCGAGGACTTCTCTGATCCGCGTCTCAGCCGGGTGGCCGACTGCGCTCGACCGCACCTTCGTGATCACCAGACGCATCTTCTCCCGGACCGCCTCCGCCCGCGGTGTGCCGAGGAGTTTGACCAACCGCTGCAGACCGATCGGCTCCCCGGCGGCGAGGACGAGCACGATATCGGCGGCCTCGAGAGCGGCGCGGGTAGCGCAGTGCCGGTCATAGAAGGGATCGGCGAGGTCATCATCGGGATCGATCCGGTCGCTGACGTCGACGATGACGACGTCGTAGACCTTGGCCAGACGCTTGAGCACCGCTTCGAGGACGGAAGCGCGGATCTCCGGCCACCGTTCGGGCCGGGTCAGCCCGGTGACGACGTGGAAGTTCTCACGGATCGACGCTTGCGGCACAGTATGCCGGCCGAGGCGGTTCACCGGGTCCGTCTGCGACCGGCAGAGGCTCGCCAGGTGCGAGGACTCCTCTGTCAGGCCGAGGGTGGACGCGACCATCCCGGAGACGGTGTCCGCGTCGACGACGACGCTGCGTCTGCCTTGGCGGGAGGCCTGGTCGGCGAGGTTGACCGCGGTGAGTGTGCGTCCGGGCGATGATCCGGTCCCCCACACGGTGATGATCACTCCCGCTCCCCCGACGGGGCCGGGAGGTGCGATCGGGCGCGGCGGGACCACGGTGGCGGCACGGATATCGTCGATCGCCGACGCCATCGTCGTCGCATCGGCGTCCGTTGCGACGACGGCGGTGATGCCGAGAGCCTCGAGGGCGTGCGCGTCGTCGCCGAAGCCGAGCACCTTCGCACCGGAGGCTGTGATCGCGGCGACCACCTCGGCGTCGAGGCCGGGAAAATAACGGCCGATGATGACGACGTCGGCCCCGCCGGTGCGGCAGTGGGCCAGCAGCTCGACCTCGTCGGCGGGGCGGGCGACGATCGTTACGTCGTCGATCTCGCTGAGCAGCTCGAAGAGGATGAGGTCGTATTCGAAGTCGACGGCCAGCAGGACCTGAGTCATCACTGCTCGCCTTCGTCGGCGGGAACGGACTGGGCGCCGACGACGGAGAGCACGCTGCGACCGTCGAGAGCGGCGAGCACGCCGGGCAGGTCCACGGAGCCGACGAACACTTCGATGCGCGCGCCGTCGCCTGCCCCGAAGCTGCCGACGTCCCGATTGATATGGGCGACCGGGGCCGAATCGACGATCTGCTCGGGCGGAGTTCCGTCATCGTCGAGTCCGTTCTGCTCCGGCTGAGCCCAGACGTCGACGAGGGTGCCCGAGTCGACGACACTCGGCACCGAACCGGCGACGTCGATCGCCACAACCCGTCCTTCGAGTTCGGACAGGGGCGCCACCGCCGAGGCGGCCAGCAGCTCCCCCGCTGCAACGACGGCGCGCACGCTCGTGTTCTCCGGCAGCTCGGAATCGGCCGAGAGGTACTTCTTGCCGAGGTCGGCGAGGTTGACCTCAGCAACGGTGAGATCGGCCGGCTTGAGCACTTCACCGGGGACGAGTGCACGTGCACTCGCCCAGACCCGGGTGGTCGAGTTCGCCGAGGTGACGAGCAGATAGGTGCCGACGACCGCGAGGATGACGAGCATCGCCCCGACCAAGAGCCGGGCATCGGTCCAGCGGGGACGGCGGATTCGTTTCGAGAGCTCCATTGCATCTCCAGATTTGCAGAAGTTTCACTGACAGAAACTGTTTCTCAGTGATAATATTGACCATCAAATGATGCCAAAGCAATGTTTTTGGCAAAATGCACCAACAATCAGATGGACATCTGGTGGCAGATGGACATTTGGAATGGGAGAAGTCACCTCATGGCCGTCGAAAGTCGCTTCCTGCCGCTGACCGATGTGGCCGAGCTGCTCAATGTCTCGATCGCCCAGGCTCGGGCCCTCGTCCGTTCCGGCGATCTCCGCGCCATCAAGGTCGGCGGGCGCGGCCAGTGGCGGGTCGAGAAGTCCGAGATCGAGGCGTATATCCAGCGCATGTACGAGCGCACCGAGTATCAGATCAAGACCGGATCCATCGAGGACTGACCCCCTCGTATCCACTCTGATCGCCTTCACGCCCGGATCACTCGAAGGGGTTCGTCCGGGCGTGGACCGCGCTGATCGCCGCGAAGGGAATGATCCGGCCGGCGATCTCGACGTAGTCGGCAGCGACGAGTGAGCATCGTCCGCGAATCCCACCCGAGTGGTCGACGGTGTCGATCGACACCTCTTCGTGGGCGGCTGACCAGCGGCGCAGCGCCGATCCCATTCCCAAGCGCTCCAGCCCTCCCGATTCGAACCGATGCACTCGCGTGGTCAGCCTGAGTCGACGGACGGCGCTGATCGCAATGGCGGAGACTTCCACCCCGGCGAGGACGACGATGTCCCGGCCGAGGAAGCACGCAGTCCCCGTAACGTCGCGATCGGACAGCATCACCTGCACTGTCGATCCCAATGATCCTCGCAGCCGTTCGAGCAGCGTCCTTTCGGCCGCCTGCCCGGCGATCTCGTCACCGAACTCGCCCCTCCTGGCATGCGCCTGCGCCGCAGAGTCGGCGGCTTCGATATCCGCCAGGAGTGCGTCGATGCGATCGTCCATAGACGCTAAGCCTGCCCCAGCTGTAGTCCACTTTCAAGACTTGAAACCGATAAGCGCGGAACTACAGTCATGTAGTTAGAGTCGATCCATTGACATCAAACTACATCTAACGGCATCATTACGATCAATATCCAATGGAGGATGTCTAGATGTATCTCTTGATTGCATGTGCGGGTTCATGGCTGGTTCTGCTCGGTTCGCTCTTCACAGCGTGGAAGCAGCTGCCCCAACCGCTGACGACCAGTGACGTCGTCGTCCTCGTCATCATCGTCACCGGAGCACTCCTGTTCTCACGAATCGGAGTCGTGTCGCTGCTGGCGCTGCTGCTGAGAGTTCTCCCTTACGGTCGCTTCCGGTCGGTGCTGGCCGGAGTCGTAGTCACGGCGATGCCGAGGTTACTCGCGTCGAGCGTTCTTGCGATCGTCTCTGCCGGCTTGGTCGTCCACTCCGCTCAAGCGGCGCCGATCACAGGTCCCGGGCCCGAGCTGACGTCGTCGACACAGGCCCCGACCGATCCCGGGTGGCCGACTGTCGACGATGATGAGCGCTCCGCGGATCGGGCACCACTTCCCGACCCCGGTTGGCCTACCGAATCGCCGCCGGACAACACGCCTCCGTCCCCCTCGGGCGACCCACCGGCCGACGAGTCCAGGAGATCGGATCGGGCCGACGAACCGGACCGCAGCGGGAATTCGAACGAGCCGGGCGACGAAACCGATGTACCTGCGGGTCCCGGGACCGCCACACATATTGTCGCTCATGGCGAGAGCCTGTGGTCGATCGCAGCCGATCTGGCCGACACCCCAGCGGAGATTCCGCATCTCGTCGCTGACGTCTACGCTGCCAACGAGGACACCATCGGACCCGATCCGAGCCTCATCATCGCTGGTCAGAGATTGGAGATCCAGACATGACCGCCCCGCTCACCCTCACCCGACCACAGGCTCCGGCACCGCCTCGGCGACCAGTTGCGCCGGTGCCCACTGCGCAGTCTCCTCGCCGAGTCAGTCGGCATGACCGAGGGCAGGACATTGCGGACGATCGGGCGCGGATCGCGGCCACGGCCACCTCGTTGGCGGTTGCCTGCCTCGAGGTCCTCTCCGGTGTCAGGCGCAGCGAGACGATCGCCCGCTGGGTCGAGCCGGAGCTGCTGGCGAAGATCGATCACCGCTGTCAGCTGCGCGCCGAGGTGGCGCCGCACCGGGCGACCGTGCCCGGCAGCCGCACGGTGCGGCCGGGAACGGCACACGTCTGCCAGGTCACGCCCGAGATCGCCGAAGTCACGGTCATCGTTGCCGCCGCAAACCGCATCCGGGCGGTGGCAGTCCGTTTGGAGCTGCTCACCACCCGGTGGACGCTGACTGCGCTGCAGACGATGTGAGCCGCTGAGGGCTCTTCGTCAGTTATTGGCCTTCTTCTTCGCGCGACGTTCGGCGCGATTGGTCGGAGCCGGTTCGTCGTCGTCCTCGGATTCGGAAACCGAGGCGGAACCGGACTCCGACGGAGCCGACAGCTGCATCTTCGGAGTCTTGTGTCGCAGCTCCTCGGCGTCGACCTCGACCTCGGGTTCGGCATCGCCGGTGCCGGCCGAAGAAGTCACCTGGACCTGCAGCGTGTTGGTCAGGCGGACGACGTCCTCCTTGATCCCGTCCTGCATGGTCTTGAACATCTCGAAGCCCTCACGCTGGTACTCCACCAGCGGGTCTTTCTGGGCCATGGCGCGCAGTCCGATGCCGTTCTTGAGGTAGTCCATCTCATAGAGATGCTCACGCCAGCGCTTGTCAATGACGGAGAGCACCACGCGACGTTCGAGTTCGCGGGTGGCGTCCTCTCCGAGTTCCTCTTCGCGCTGGGAGTAGAACACGTCGAGATCGGACTGGATCTCCCGATTGAGGCGGTTCTTCGAGAGGTTCCCGAGCCCGCCGAGCTCCTCGGCGAGGTCGTCGGAGGTGATCGACGGCGAGTAGATCTTTCCAAGGGCTTCGAAGAGCTCGTCGATCTGCCAGTCCTCGACCGGACCCATCGTCGCCTGGGCGACGTAGGCGTCGATGACCTCTTCGCGGAACTTCGCAACCTGCTCTTCGAGGTCGGCGCCGTCGAGGACTCGGCGGCGCTCGTCGTAGATGACGGTGCGCTGACGGTTGAGCACATCGTCGTATTTGAGAACGTTCTTGCGTTGCTCGGCATTGCGCTGTTCGATCTGCGACTGAGCCGAGAGGATGGCGCGGGAGACCATCTTCGATTCCAGCGGCACATCGTCGGGCACGTTCGCCGTCGCCATGATCCGTTCGGCGGCTCCCGAACCGAACAGTCGCATGAGGTCATCGGTCAGCGACAGGTAGAAACGGGATTCTCCGGGGTCACCCTGACGTCCGGAGCGTCCGCGCAGCTGGTTGTCGATGCGGCGCGATTCGTGGCGCTCGGTGCCGAGCACATAGAGCCCGCCGAGTTCGACGACCTCCTCGGCCTCTTCCTTGACCTTATCCTCAGCGGCCTTGAGCACCTCGGGCCATTCGGACTCGTACTGGTCCTCGTTCTCGGCCGGGTCGAGGCCGCGACGTTCCATCTCCGCGACCGCGAGGAATTCGGCGTTGCCGCCGAGCATGATGTCCGTACCGCGTCCGGCCATGTTCGTGGCCACCGTGACGGCGTTCTTACGTCCGGCCATCGCCACGATCGACGCCTCACGGGCGTGGTTCTTCGCGTTGAGGACCTCGTGCTTGACGCCGCGTTTGGCCAGATTCTTCGACAGGTATTCGCTCTTCTCGACGCTCGTCGTGCCGACGAGCACGGGCTGTCCGGTCTCGTGGCGTTCGACGATGTCGTCGACGACGGCGTCGAACTTCGCAACCTCGTTCTTGTAGACGAAGTCGGACTGGTCGACGCGCTGCATCGGCTTGTTCGTCGGAATCGGGACGACGCCGAGCTTGTAGGTGGACATGAACTCTGCGGCCTCGGTTTCGGCCGTACCGGTCATTCCGGAGAGCTTCTCGTAGAGACGGAAGAAGTTCTGTAGGGTGATTGTCGCCAGGGTCTGGTTCTCGGCCTGGACCTTCACCCCTTCCTTCGCCTCGATGGCCTGGTGCAGGCCTTCGTTGTAGCGGCGGCCCTTGAGCACGCGACCGGTGTGTTCGTCGACGATGAGGACTTCGCCGTCGAGGACGACGTAGTCCTTGTCCTTCTTGAACAGCTCCTTGGCGCGGATGGCGTTGTTGAGGAAGCTGATGAGCGGGGTGTTCTCCGCGTCGTAGAGATTGCCGATGCCCAGGTAGTCCTCGACACGTTCGATTCCGGGCTCGAGGACGCCGACGGTGCGCTTCTTCTCATCGACTTCGTAGTCGCGTTCGGTCTTCAGACGCTTGACGACCTTGGCGAACTCGCCGTACCAGCGGTTGGCATCGCCTTCGGCAGGACCGGAGATGATGAGCGGGGTACGGGCCTCGTCGATGAGGATCGAGTCGACCTCGTCGACGATGGCGAAGGCATGGCCGCGCTGGACGAGCTCGTCGGCCGACCAGGCCATGTTGTCGCGCAGGTAGTCGAAGCCGAATTCGTTGTTCGTGCCGTAGGTGATGTCCGCGGCGTACTGTTTGCGGCGCAGATCCGAGGGCATGTTCGCCTGGATGCAGCCGGTCTCCATCCCGAGGAACCGGAATACACGGCCCATCAGTTCCGATTGGTAGGTGGCCAGGTAGTCGTTGACCGTGATGATGTGGACCGGGTTGCCGGTGAGAGCGTTGAGGTAGGCCGGGGCCGTGGCGACCAGGGTCTTGCCTTCACCGGTCTTCATCTCGGCGATGTTGCCCAGGTGCAGGGCGGCGCCGCCCATGAGCTGAACGTCGAAGTGTCGCAGACCCAGGGTCCGGCTCGATGCTTCGCGCACGGTGGCGAAGGCTTCGGGAAGCAGAGAGTCGAGGCTTTCGCCGTCCTTGTAGCGCTCCTTGAACCTGCCGGTTTCCTCACGCAGTTCGGTGTCCGTCATCTCGCTGAACTCATCGGACAGCTGATTGATGGCATCTGTGTATCGGCGGAGCTTCTTCAGAGTTCTGCCTTCACCTGTGCGCAGAAGCTTCTCGAGGAAATTAGCCACTTTTCTCCTAATCGGCATGTCTGCCGGACAACGACTCGAACGACTGTATAGCCCCTAGCTTAATGGCAGGTGAGTACCTTCGAGGTCCACGGCGGTCAGTCCCAGCCACGCAGCCATCGTCGTAAGCTCCTCAGCCAGCTCCGTGGTGTGCTCCTCCCCCGGCTCCCACGTCACCTGGTGTGCGCGCAGAACTCCTGCCGCTCGGTCCCGGTGCAGATCGACCCGACCGACGAGTCGATCGCCGAGGAGGAACGGCGTGACGTAGTAGCCGTGGACCCGTTTGGCCGCCGGGGTGTAGATCTCGATGCGGTAGCGGAAGTCGAAGAGCCATTCGATGCGCGGTCGGTAGAAGACCAAGGGGTCGAACGGCGCCAGCAGCGCCCGAGCGTTCACGGTCCGTGGAGTCCGTGCCTCGTGCCACTTCAGCGCGGGCACGCCTTCGACGTCGACTTCACGCAGCTCGCCTGAGGCGATGAGTTCGGCGATGGCGGCGTCGGTCGGTGCACGCCGCTGCCGAAAGTAGTCGGCGATGTCCTCGGGACGGGAGATGCCCAGAGCGCGCGCTGCGATGCGGGTGAGTTCGAAGACGTTGTTCTCGACCCCGGATATTCCGCGCGGCAGCTCTGCCTCAGGGTCCAGGCTCAGCTGAGGAGCATCCGCGGGCCCATAAGCCAGAGGGAGCTCAGGCAGCTCGGGTGAGACGTCTCTTGCCAGCGCATAGATGCGTTCGAAGTGGTCGTTGCGACCAGCGGCGCTGATGATGCCCCCGGCGAACAGCGCTTCGAGGGCGACTTTGACCTGGCTGGGATTCCAGCCCCAATGGCCGCGGTGGATCTCCGGCAGGTCGTGGTCGACCACCTCGGCGACTTCCCGTGCCGTCATCGGTCGGGTGGACAGGGCGGTGAGGATGGAGGATTGGAGATTCCGGAACTCCTCTCCGGTCTCCGGATGGCGCTGTCCGAAGTCATTGCGCCACCATTCGCTGTGGGCCCGGGCGAAGTGCTTCCACGTCTGCGGGGGCACGAAGGCCGCGGCGTGCGCCCAGTATTCGACACCCATTCGCGGCGATTGGTAGAAGAGGCGGTCGAGAGTCTCCCGCGGATAGGGACCCAGGCGGGAGAAAAAGGGCAGATAGTGGGAGCGGACGACTCGGGCGACCGAGTCGATCTGGGTCAGACCCATGGTGGCGAACACATTCTTGAGATGGCGCGCGTGACCTTCGTCGGCCGCGGTCGGTCCAATCCCGTCGCAGTGATCGCCGTCCGGCGGGCCGCGGCCGTGTCATCCTCTGCATGCCCCCAACCTATACCCCCTTGCTACCTGACGGCGGCCCAGCAACCTCGCG